>JASLGJ010000144.1 GCA_030150085.1 Candidatus Elarobacter sp.
GCCCTGGCGGAGCTGGGCCGGCGGCGGGGCGGCGGCACCGCCGCGTTCGGCCCGGCCGCGGCGCTGTGCGCGCCGGCCTGGGCGCGCGAGCGCGCGGTCACGTCCTGGTGCGCGCTGGCGCTGCGGCCGCTGCGGGGCGGCGTGCGCTACTCGCACGGCACGCTGCGCGTCGCGGCCCACTCCGAGGGCCGCCTGCGGGACGAGGCGAGCGGGCATCAAGCGAGGAGCCGGCACGTTCCGCGTTGACGCACAACCCGCCACATGGTATGCTTCGGAGGTTCCGGCCGACCCGCCGTGGTTTGGCCGCTTTCGTGTGCGTTCCGGAGAACTGAGTGCCGACTATTTCCCAGCTGGTCCGCAAGGGCCGTGAGAAGCAGCTCAAAAAGGTGAAGACCCCGGCGTTCCGCGTCGTTTCGACCGGACCCAAGCCGGGCCACCCCGATCTGCCCAACCGGACCTTCGAGGTCACGGGCAACCCCCAGCGCCGCGGCGTCTGCACTCAGGTCAAGACGATCACGCCGAAGAAGCCGAACTCGGCCCTTCGTAAGGTCGCTCGCGTCCGCCTCACCAACGGTGAGGAAGTGACCGCCTACATCCCCGGGATCGGCCACAACCTGCAGGAGCACTCGGTGGTGCTGATCCGCGGCGGCCGCGTCAAGGATCTCCCGGGCGTTCGCTACCACATCATCCGCGGAACCCTGGACACCTCGGGCGCCGCCAACCGCAAGCAAGGCCGCTCGAAGTACGGCGCCAAGCGCAACCAGAAGCCGACTGCGAAGAAGTAAGGGACAGCGTTTTTCATGCCGCGTAAGGGTCCGGTTCCGAAGCGACCGATTCTCCCCGATCCGAAGTTCGGTTCGAAAGTCCTCGCCCGTTTCATCAACAAAGTGATGATGCGCGGCAAGAAGTCGACCGCCGAGAAGATCACGTACGAAGCGCTCGAGGTCATCGGGACCAAGACCGGTCGCGATCCGATGGACATCTTCACGCAGGCGCTCGGCAACGCGATGCCGCTGGTCGAAGTTCGGCCGCGCCGCGTCGGCGGCGCCACCTACCAGGTTCCGATGGAGGTCCGCCCGGACCGCCGTCAGGCGATGGCGATGCGCTGGCTGATCGGCTACGCGCGCGCCCGGCCCGGCCGCTCGATGACCGAGAAGCTCGCCAACGAGCTGATGGACGCGGCCAACAACCAGGGCGCTTCGATCAAGAAGCGCGAGGACACCCACAAGATGGCGGAAGCCAACAAGGCCTTCGCACACTACCGCTGGTGATCGGTACCCCTTCGGATTCATATGGCTCTTAAACGCGAATACCCGCTGGAACACACCCGCAACATCGGTATTGCGGCCCACATCGACGCCGGCAAGACGACGGCGACGGAGCGGATTCTTTTCTATACCGGCCGCACGCACAAGATCGGCGAAGTCCACGACGGCGCTGCCACCATGGACTGGATGGTCCAGGAGCAGGAGCGCGGGATCACGATCACGTCGGCCGCGACCGCGTGCACCTGGCGCGACACGCGCATCAACATCATCGATACGCCTGGGCACGTTGACTTCACGGTCGAGGTCGAGCGCTCGCTGCGCGTGCTCGACGGCCTCGTCGCGCTGTTCGACTCGGTCGCCGCGGTGCAGCCGCAGTCCGAGACCGTCTGGCGCCAGGCGAACAAGTACGCCGTGCCCCGGATCATCTTCGTCAACAAGATGGACCGCATGGGCGCCGACTTCTTCAACTGCGTGCGCCAGATCCGCACCCGCCTGGGCGCGCCCGCGACCCCGATCCAGGTGCCGATCGGCGCCGAGAACGACTTCCTGGGCGTCGTCGACCTGTTCACGATGAACAAGATCATCTACACCGACGATCTCGGCTCGACGTCCGACATGACGCCGGTCACCGAGGCCGACGGCGAGCTGTTCGCGACCGCTCAGGAGTGGCGCCAGTCGCTCATCGAGGCGATCGCCGAGCAGGACGACGAGCTGCTCGAGCTGTTCTTCGACGGCCAGGAGATCCCGGTCGAGCGCCTGCACAAGGCGCTGCGCGCGGCCACGATCCAGGGCAAGGTCCTGCCGATGCTGTGTGGCTCGGCGTTCAAGAACAAGGGCGTGCAGCCGCTGCTCGACGCGGTGGTCGACTTCCTGCCCTCGCCCCTGGACGCCAAGCCCATCGTGGGCAAGGACCCGCGCGACGAGTCCGAGCTGACCCGCCAGCCGAGCGATACCGAGCCCTTCGCCGCGCTCGCCTTCAAGATCGCGACCGACCCCTACGGCAACCTGACCTACTTCCGCGTCTACTCGGGCGTGCTGGAGAAGGGCACCTACGTCTACAACGCGCGCAACGGGCGCAAGGAGCGCATCGGGCGCATCCTGCGCATGCACGCCAACCACCGCGAGGACATCGACGCGATCGGCGCCGGCGACATCGCGGCGGCCGTCGGCTTGTCCGACACGCGCACCGGCGACACGCTGTGCGACGAGAAGCATCCCATCCTGCTCGAGAACATCGTGTTCCCCGAGCCGGTCATCTCGCAGGCGATCGAGCCGAAGACCAAGGGCGACCAGGACAAGCTGGGCATCGCGCTGACCCGTTTGGCGCAAGAAGACCCGACGTTCCGGATGCGCACCGACGAGGAGACGCGCCAAACGATCATCGCCGGGATGGGCGAGCTCCATCTCGAGATCATCCTCGACCGTCTCAAACGCGAGTTCAAGGTCGAAGCGAACGTCGGCAAGCCGCAGGTCGCCTAC
>JASLGJ010000205.1 GCA_030150085.1 Candidatus Elarobacter sp.
CGCGGGCGCGCGCCAGTCGCGCAGCCGCTCCGCGATCTGTTCGTCGCTGAGCGCGACGTCGACCCGGCGCGCCGCGACGTCGACCGTGATCTCGTCGCCGTCGCGCACCGCCGCCAGCGGTCCCCCGACGTAGGCCTCGGGCGAGACGTGGCCCAGCATCAGCCCGCGCGTCGCGCCGCTGAAGCGCCCGTCGGTCACCAGCGCGACGCTCTGCCCCAGGCCCTGGCCGACGATGGCCGCGGTGACGCCCAGCATCTCGCGCATGCCGGGGCCGCCCTTGGGGCCCTCGTAGCGGATCACCACGATGTCGCCCGGCACGATGGTGCGCGCGTCGAGCTCGTGCATGGCCGCCTCCTCGCGGTCGAAGACGCGCGCGCGGCCGACCAGGCGGGTCGGCTCGTGGCCGGCGATCTTCACCACGGCGCCGTCGGGCGCGAGGTTGCCGCGCAGGATCTTCAGCCCGCCGCTGGCCTTGAACGGCCGCTCGGCGGTCGCGACGACCTGCTGGCCGGGCGCCTCGGGCGCGTTCGCCACCTCTTCACCCAGCGAGCGGCCGGTGACGGTCAGCGGCGAGCCGTCGATCAGCCCGCCTTCCACCATGCGCCGGGCGATCAGCTGCACGCCGCCGGCCCGGTCGACGTCGAGCGCGACGTACTTGCCGCCCGGGCGCAGGTCGGCCACGATCGGCGTGGCGTCGGAGATGCGCTCGAAGTCCTCGAGCGCCAGCGGCACGCCCGCCTCGCGCGCCAGCGCCATCAGGTGCAGCACGCTGTTGGTCGAGCCGCCGGTGCCGGCCGCGACCGCGATCGCGTTCTCGAACGCGGTGCGGGTCGCGATGTCGCGCGGCTTGGTGTTCGCGCGGAGCAGCTCCATGGCCAGCACGCCGGCCCGGTAGCCCTCCTTCTCCTTGCGGGGATCGACGGCGCCCGGGCTGGCGCTGCCCGAAGCGGACAGGCCGAGGAACTCCATCGCGTAGGCCATGGTGTTGGCGGTGAACTGCCCGCCGCACGCGCCCGCGCCGGGGCACGCGGCCAGCTCGATCGCCTTGAGCTCGGCGTCGTCGATCGTGCCCGCGGCGTGCTCGCCGATCGCCTCGAAGACGTCGCCGATGGTCAGGTCGCGGCCCTTGTAGCGGCCCGGCGCGATCGCGCCGCCGTAGAGCACGACGCCCGGGATGTTCAGGCGCAGCAGCGCCATGCCCGCGCCGGGGATGGTCTTGTCGCAGGCCACCAGCGCGACCACCGCGTCGAAGCCGTAGCCGCGCGCGACCAGCTCGATCGAGTCGGCGATGATCTCGCGCGAGACGAGCGAGGCTTTCATGCCCTCGGTGCCCATGGTGATGCCGTCGGAGATCGCGATGGTGTTGAACTCCATCGGCGTCCCCCCGGCCGCTCGCACGCCTGCTTTGACGTGATCGGCCAAGCCGCGCAAGTTGAAGTTGCACGGCATCGCGTCGGTCCAGGTGTTGGCGATCAGGACCAGCGGCTTGGAGAGATCCTCGTCGGTCAGGCCGACGGCGTGGTAGAACGCGCGCGCAGCGGCGCGGTCGCGGCCGTCAACGACGACGGAGCTGCGGGCACGGGTGTGGTCGGGCATGGGCCACGTTTCGCCCTCGCGAACCTCGTGTCATCGTGATCGAACCGGCCCGCCAGGGCTTCGCCGCCCCCGACGTTCCGCCGTCCGCCGTCTTCGACCAGTGCGTGCGCTGCGGTCTGTGCCTGCCGACCTGCCCGACCTACGTCGAGACGCTGGTCGAAACGTCGGGTCCGCGCGGGCGCATCGCGCTGATCAAGGCGGTCGCGGAGCAGCGCCTCGACCTGACCGATCCGGGCTTCGTGCACCAGATGTCGGAGTGCTTGGACTGTCGTGCGTGCGAGGCCGTGTGCCCTTCCGGCGTCATGTACGGGCAGATCCTCGAGCCGGCGCGCACGCAGGTGGTGCGCGCGCTCGGTCCGGCGCGCTCGTGGTACGCGCGCCTGGGCCGCGCGGTGCTGGTCGGCCTACTCTTCCAGCGCCTGGGGCTCATGCGCGCCGCGGCGCGCGCGCTCAAGCTCTACCAGCGCAGCGGCTTGCGCGCGCTGGTGCTGCGCAGCGGGATCGTGCGCGCGCTCGGCCTGCAAGACGCCGAAGCGCTCGCGCCGCGCATCTCCGACCGCTTCTTCATTCCGCGCGGCCAGCGCTTCGCTGCGCACGGCACCAAGCGTGCGACCGCATTCCTGCACGCGGGCTGCATCATGCACGTCGCGTTCGCGGACTGGAACGAGGCGACCGTGCGCGTGCTCAACGCGGCCGGCGCCGAGGTGGTGGTCCCGCGCGAGCAGGGCTGCTGCGGCGCGATCACCATCCACGCCGGCGAGATGCCGCGCGGGCGCGAGCTGGCCAAGCGCAACATCGCCGCCTTCGAGCGCAGCGGAGCCGACGTCTACGTCGTCAACGCGGCCGGCTGCGGCTCGGCGCTCAAGGAGTACGGCGAGCTGCTGCACGACGACCCGGAGTGGAGCGCGCGAGCGCGGGCCTTCTCGGCCCGGGTGCGCGACGTGCTGGAGTACGTCGACGAGCTGGGCTTGCCGGCGGGCGCGCTCGGCCGGCTGGACGCGGTGGTGACCTACCAGGACGCCTGCCACCTCGCGCACGCGCAGCGCATCACCGCCGCGCCGCGGCGCCTGCTGCAAGCGATCCCCGGCCTCGAGCTGCGCGAGATGGAGGAATCATCGCTGTGCTGCGGCAGCGCGGGGATCTACAACCTGCAGCAGCCCGAGATGGCGCAGCGCCTGCAGGCCCGCAAGGTGGAGCGCATCGTCGCGGTCGCACCGGAGGTCGTGGCGACGGCCAACCCCGGCTGCGCGCTCCAGATGCGCAACGGCCTCGACCGCGCCGGTCGTGAGACCGTCGCGGTCGCACACGTAATCGAGCTACTGGATCG
>JASLGJ010000212.1 GCA_030150085.1 Candidatus Elarobacter sp.
CTCGCCGGCGCGGCCGGGACCGCCGGCGAGAAAGGCACCACGCGAAGTCGTCATCCGCGCTACTCCGCCTCGGCGGAGCGAACGTCCTCGCGCGCAACCGCGCGCTCGGCCGCGGCCGCGGCGGCCTAGAGCGGGTCGAACAGCAGCGCGCGCAGGCGCTCGGGCGACGCGGCCAGCGAGGGCGTGAAGAAGTGCCCGGCGGGCAGCGTCTCGTGGCGGAAGCCGGCTCCCGCGTAAGCTTTCCAGCCGCGCATCGGCTCGGTCCCGGCCCAGGGGTCGTCGCTGCCGCTGACCGCGACCAGCTCGACCTCCAGCGGCGCGCCGGGCAGGACCCGGATCGTGCCGTCGATGTCGAGGTCGGCCCGCAGCGGCGGGAGGAACAGCTTGCGCACCGCCGGGTCGGCCAGGAACGCGGTGCGGGCCTGGTCGCCGTGCTCGAGCTCGTCGCGCAGCCGGGCCAGCAGCGCCTCGTCGTCGTAGCGCTCGACGTGGTAGACGACCGGCGGGTCGCCCGGCGGCCGGCAGGCCCCGACCACCAGCCGCTGCGGCGCGCAGCCCAGCTCGATCAGGCGCGGGATGATGCGGAAGGCCAGGATGCCGCCGAAGCTGTGGCCGTAGATGACGTAGGGGCGCTGCCCGGCGTGGCGGGCGATGCAGTCGGTGACCGCGTCCATCAGCGTCCCCGGGTCGGTCACGCAGGCCTGCACCTGGGCCGTCTCGTGGCCGGGCAGCTCGATCGCGTAGAGGGTCACCGCGGCGCCGAGCGCGGTCCGCCAGGTGCGGTAGCTCGACGCGCCGCCGCCGGCGAACGGCAGACAGAACACCGCCGGCGCAGCCGTATCGGTGCCGGCGCGCGGACGGGTCGCCACGCTGAGGATCACGCCCGCTCACGCTCCCGCATCGCGCCTGGCATTTTTCCGCCCGCGCGACGATCCCTTGCCTTGGCCGGCGGGTGGCTCACAGCGGGTCGAGCAGGGCCGCGCGGAGCAGCGGCGAGCCGGCCAGGTCGGGCGTGAAGAAGTGCCCGGCCGCGATCGTCTCGTGGCGGAAGCCGGCCCGCGCCAAGGGCCGCCAGCGTTCCATAGGCGCCGGGCCGGACCAGGGGTCGCCGCTCCCGCTGAGCGCGAACAGCTCGACCTCCACCGGCGGGCCGGGCAGCGGGCGCAGCCGCTCGTCGATCGCCAGGTCGGCCCGCAGCGGGGGCATGAACAGGGCCCGCAGCGCGGGGTCGTCGAGGAGCGACTTCTCCTCCTGCTCCTCCGGCCCGCGCAGAACGCGCAGGCGCGCGGCCAGCCCGTCGTCGTCGTAGCGCGCCACCCCGTCCACCGCGGGCGGGTCGCCCGGCGGGCGGCAGGCGCCCAGCACCAGCCGGCGCGGCGCGTGCCCGCGCGCGCGCAGGCGCGGCAGCATGCGGTAGGCGGTGATCGCCCCGAAGCTGTGCCCGTACAGCACGTAGGGCCGCGCGCCGGCGTTGCGCAGGACGCACTCCGCGACCGCGTCCATCAGCGCCTCGGGATCGTCGACCGGGGTCTGGCGCAGCGCCGCGCCGCGCCCGGGCAGCTCCAGCGCGTAGACCGTCGCGGCGCTTCCGAGCGCCGCGGGCCAGGCCGAGAAGATCGAGCCCGCGCCGCCCGCGTAGGGCAGGCAGAACACGGCCGGGGCATCGGGCGCGGCGGCGTCGTCGCGCTTGGTGGCGGTGAGCGTGAGGATCACGACCGTGCCCGAATTGCGCGCCCGGACGGCGAGCCCTTCGCCGGCCGTTTTGACGCCAGTGGTACGATACGGGCGTCACCGGGACGTAGCTCAGCTTGGTAGAGCGCTTGCTTTGGGAGCAAGAAGTCGCAGGTTCAAATCCTGTCGTCCCGAGTCTCCGGCGCACGCGCCCGTGGTCTAACGGATAAGGCATCCGCCTTCTAAGCGGAACGATGGGGGTTCGATTCCCTCCGGGCGCGCTTTCCGACCGTGCCAGCCCCCTGGCACGCCTTTCTGCCACGATTGCGTGGTGAAGCGGTGTGGGCGGTGCGGCGAGGAGCAGGACGAGGCGGCCTACGGTGTCCGCGACAAGCGCACCGGCCGGAAGCACACCATTTGCCGAAGCTGCCGCCGTGCCTACTGGCGCAGCTACCACCACAAGGACCGCGAGACGTACAATGCGCGGCGCAGGCAGCGTTTGGCCGCCTACCGGACCCGGAACCAAGCGTTCGTGATGGCGTACTTGCGCGAACATCCATGCGCCGACTGCGGGCTGACCGATCCCGTGGTGATGGAGTTCGATCACGTCCGCGGGGTCAGCGGGGTCAAGCGTTGCGCGGTGAGCGATCTGATTCGCAACGGGACTCCGCTCGAGGCGCTGGCGGCGAGATCGGCACGTCGTTCGCTGTGCGAATGTCACCGCCGTCGCACCGCACGGACGCTTTGGCCCGGAAATGGACGGCTTGAGAGGTGTACCGGTACACGTGACCCGGGTCAGAAGGAGGGTTTGCCCCGGGCCGTGGCTGACTAACACCGGTCCCCCTCAGCCACGGTGATTGTAGCTCAGTTGGTTAGAGCGTCCGACTGTGACTCGGAAGGTCGCCGGTTCAAATCCGGTCAGTCACCCCACGACCCGAGCGGCCCCGCAGATATTCTCGGGGTCGCTCGCTTTTCGAAAGCGACATGGAGATGGCGCGACGGGCGTCGAACGAGGGCGGGTCCGCGCGTCTGTAGCTCAGCGGTAGAGCATCCGGCTTTTAACCGGTTGGTCGAGGGTTCGATCCCCTCCGGACGCACTTCCCTTTCCGGCGGCTTGACGAAGCGGGCCGGAATCGCTATCCTGTCCTTCGTTGCACCGCTAGCTCAATGGTAGAGCAGTTGACTCTTAATCAATTGGTTGAAGGTTCGAGTCCTTCGCGGTGCACCACCTGAACGAACGGCCCGGTCGCAAGACCGGGCCGTTCCCGTTCGCCGCGCTCAGTCGATCACGCCGGCCCGCGCCACCGCCGCGACCAGCGCCGCGGCCGCGACCGCGCGGTGGCTGACCGCGTTCTTCTCCGCGCCGCTCAGCTCGGCGAACGTCTTGCCCTCCGGCGGGTAGAGGAACAGCGGGTCGAACGAGAACCCCAGCTCACCGCGCTCCTCGGGCGCGATCTCGCCGTCGACGGTGCCCAGCGCGGCGAACTCGCGCCCTTCCTCGTCGATGAAGTGCAGCGCGCAGACGAAGCGCGCACGGCGGTCGGGGCTGGGCAGCGCGGCCAGCTCCGCGAGCAGCGCGCGCCGGCGCTGCGCCCACGACAGGCCCGGCCCGCCGTAGAACGCGGTCAGCACGCCGGGCCGGCGGTCGAGCGCGTACACCTCCAGTCCCGAGTCGTCGGCCAGCACGCTGCCCGGCCGCCCCGCCCGGCGCAGCTGCGCGTGCAGCGCGCGCGCCTTGAGCGCGGCGTTGTCGGCGTACGAGGTGTCGCCCTCGAGCGGGTCCTCGTAGCCGGCGTACGTCTCGATCTCCAACGGCGTGCCCGCGAACAGCTCGCGCATCTCGCGCAGCTTGCCCGCGTTCGTGGTGGCCACGTACACCCTCACGCTGTCGCCACTTCGTTCACGATCATCGTGCCTACGCGCGCTAGCTTTCGTCGAGCCGCAGCACCGCCATGAACGCCTCCTGCGGCAGGTCGACCCGGCCGACGCGCTTCATGCGCTCCTTGCCGACCTTCTGCTTCTCGAGCAGCTTGCGCTTGCGGGTGATGTCGCCGCCGTAGCACTTCGCGAGCACGTTCTTGCGCATCGCGCCGACCGTCTCGCGGGCCACCACCTTGCCCCCGATCACGGCCTGGATCGGGACGTCGAACATCTGCCGCGGAATCAGGTCCTTGAGCTTCTCGGTCAGGGCCCGGCCGCGGCTGGCGGCCTTGTCGCGCGACACGATGAACGAGAGCGCGTCGACCGGCTCGCCGTTGAGCAGGATCTCCAGCTTGACCAGGTCGCCCGGGCGGTAGCCGATCACCTCGTAGTCCAGCGAGGCGTAGCCCTTGGTGCTGCTCTTGAGGCGGTCGAAGTAGTCGATGATCACTTCGATCAGCGGCATCTCGTAGGTCAGGATGACGCGCCCGTCGAGCAGGTACTCCATGTTGGCCAGCGTGCCGCGCCGGTTCTGGGTCAGCTCCATGATCGCGCCGACGTACTCGGGCGGGGTGATCACCGTCGCCTTGACGTAGGGCTCTTCCATCAGCGCGATCTTGTCGCGCGGGGGCAGCTTGGCCGGGTTGTCGATCGTCTCGATGCTGCCGTCGGTCATCGTCACCCGGAACACGACCGAAGGGGACGTCGCGATCAGGTCCAGGCTGTAGTTGCGCTCCAGCCGCTCCTGCACGATCTCCATGTGCAGCAGGCCCAGAAAGCCGCAGCGGAAACCGAAGCCCAGCGCGATCGAGGACTCGGGCTCGAAGTGCAGCGCCGAGTCGTTGAGGGCCAGCTTCTCGAGCGCGTCGCGCAGCTCGGAGACCTCCACCCCCTCGTTGGGGTAGAGCCCGCAGTACACCATCGGGACGATCGGCTTGTAGCCCGGCAGCGGCTCGGAGGCCGGGTCGTCGGCCAGGGTGATCGTGTCGCCGACGTCCATGTCGCCCAGCGACTTGATGTTGGCGATCACGTAGCCCACGTTGCCGGCCGCCAGCGACGCAGTCTTGCGCATCTCGGGCTTGAACACGCCGACCTCGGTCGCCTCGTACACCCGCCGGTGGGCCATCGACATGAAGCGCGAGCCGGCTTTGAGCTCGCCGTCCTTGACCCGCACGTACGCGACCACCCCGCGGTAGGGGTCGAACTGCGCGTCGAACACCAGCCCGCGCAGCTTCTCGGTGACGGGCCGGGGCGGCGGGACGCGGGTCACGATCGCCTCGAGGATCTCCTCGATCCCGATCCCCTCCTTGGCCGAGGCGGGGATGGCGTCGGAGCCCTCGATCACCAGCAGCTCCTCGATCTCGTGCTTCACCCGCTCGACGTCGGCGGCGGGGAGATCGATCTTGTTGATGACCGGGATGATGGTCAGGTTCTGGGCCAGCGCGAGGTGGTAGTTGGCCAGCGTCTGGGCCTCGATGCCCTGCGCGGCGTCGATCACCAGCAGCGCGCCCTCGCAGGCCTGCAGCGAGCGCGAGACCTCGGAGCTGAAGTCGACGTGGCCCGGCGTGTCGATGAAGTTGAGCTCGTACGTCTGGCCGTCGCGCGCGGTGTAGGTCAGCGTGACGGGGTGCATCTTGATCGTGATGCCGCGCTCGCGCTCGAGGTCCATCGCGTCGAGCAGCTGCTCCTCCATCTCGCGCCGCTGCACGGTCTGGGTGAACTCCAGCAGCCGGTCCGACAAGGTGGTCTTGCCGTGGTCGATGTGCGCGATGATGCAGAAGTTGCGCACGTGCGCGGGGCCGCGCACGGCGACCGCGGATTCGCGTTGGATCACGAGGTCAGTAGCCCACGTAGCACGCGCCGTAGAGCTGCGGCTGGACGATGTTGGAGAGCACGAGCTGCAGCACGACGATCACGACCAGGAACGACAGGTCCAGCCCGCCCAGGGGCGGGATGACGCGCCGCACCGGGACGAGCACCGGCTCGACCAGCATCGCGACGTAGTCGGTCCAGCGCCCGCGGATGCTCGGGATCCACGACACCACGGCGTAGACCAGCATCAGCAGCAGGTAGAGCCGGAAGACCCAGAAGACGACTTCCCACACCGAGCACATCAGTTGCATCGCCCCTTATACGCCCGGACCGGCGGGAAGTGTCGCGAGCACCTTGGCCGGCACCCCGGCGAGGAACGGCTGCGGGTCGATCGGGTTGCCCTCGTACATGACTTGGTAGTGCAGGTGCGGCCCGGTCGACTCGCCGGTCGAGCCGACGAACGCGATCGGCTGGCCCTTGGTCACGCGCTGCCCGGCGGCGACCGCGATGCGCGACAGGTGCGCGTACCAGGTGTGGTACCCGTTCCCGTGGTCGATGTCGACCTTGTTGCCGAAGCCGCCCGGGTCCCAGCCCGCGCTGGCCACGGTGCCGGCGGCCGCGGCGCGGACCTCGGTGCCGTAGTCGGCCGCCAGGTCGACCCCCTTGTGGAACTCCGGCCAAGGGTCGGTGCGGTAGCCGAACCCGGCCGCGACCGTCCCGTTGACCGGGTTGAGCGAGGGAATGGCGGCGATCATACGCTCGCGCGCGATCGACGCCATGCGGCGCAGGTTGAGCACCCGCAGCACGACCCGCTGCAGGCGCGCGCTGTCGGCCCGGGTGGCGGCCGAGACGCGCGCCAGGCGGTGCAGGCGAGCCTGCAGGGCGGCGAAGTCGCGCTCGCGCGGCAGGCGCGCCGGGGCGGGCGCCAGGGCGTGCTGCTTGCGCCCGCGGTCGGCCCCGATCAGGCGCCGGATCTCGGCGTTCTCCTTCTGCACCGTCCGCAGCTGGCCGGCCAGGGCGTCGGCCTGCGTGTCGATCTGCTTGAGCTGGGCCTGCTGGGCCGCGGTGGCCGCCTGCAGGGCGCGCACGTCGGCCTCGGCCAGGCGCAATTGGTAGGTGTGCAGCCCGGCCGCGCCGAGCAGGAGCAGCACCGCGCAGGCGGCCAGCACGGCCAGGTGACGGCGGGTGAAGGCCAGCCGAACCACGCTCGCCCCGCCGGGCGGGATGATCTTGACCAGGAAGGTCTGCTTGGCCGTCTGGTTCACGCCGAGACCGCCCGGGCGGCCGCGATCGCGGCCAGCTCTTCGTCCGAGGGGTCGCGGGCCGGCTTGAAGCCGGTCACTGCCTTGCCGTACGTGCGGGTCTCCTCGCGCGAGTAGATGCTGGTCAGGACCACCCCGTCGCCGTCGCGGTTGAGCAGGGCCAGCGCGTAGGACTGGTCCGAGCCGACGTCGTCGAAGGCGTTGTAGCGCACGAAGCCGACCCGCGGGACCTCCGCCCGGGCCACCTTCTCGAGCGCTTCCAGCCGGCCGCTGGTCGCGGCGTGGGCCGCGGCGGCCTCGGCGGCGGCGCGGTCGAGCGCGGCCAGGCGCTGGGTCGCGGGCGTGGCTCCGCCGCCGCCCAGGAGCGCGTCGTGGGCGTCGAGCACGGCTTGCAGCCGGCGCAGGCGGGGGGCCGCGACGAGCAGGTGGTAGCCGCCCGTCACGACGAGCGCGCTCACCAACCCGGCGAGCACGGCCGTGATCAAATTCTGCATCGCACAACAAAAGGCCAGGACGAGGGCCAGGTGGCTCGCGGCACACGGAAGGGCCCGCTTACCGTTGCTCCCTTCCGGGCCTGGCGGGGTTCACGGATTTCCGTTGCGCGAGGCCCAACCCTCGTCGAGGCTCCGCCTATGATAGCCGCCCGGGCCGAATTGGGAAACCCCCGAAGTCGCCTCAGGGCGCTTTGGTGAAGCCCGGCGGCACGCCGAACAGCCCCGCGTCCGCGGCCCCGAGGGTCTTGAGATTGCCCCGCTCGGTCAGGAAGGCCAACCCGCCCGGGCCGCCGCTGGGGGCGGGAGCCGGGGTCGCGCCCGCCCCGGCCGAGAGCCGGAACAAGCTGTAGAGCGCCAGTCGGTTGGACGGCGGGGTCGGCCCGCTGTGCCGGGCCGAGAAGGTCGGCCGGCAGCCGCCGCTGGGCGGGGCGACCACCTCGGTCGGGGTGGTGGGCACGGCGGCATGGCGGCGGATCGGGCAGGCCGTGACCGCCGGGCGCGCCAGGGGCGCGAGGTACTCGACCGTCTCGACCGAGCCGCTCCCGTCGCGGCAGCTCCCGGTCGCGTTGCTCATGGCGAAGGTCATGGTCGTGTCGTAGCCGGCCGCGGGCTGGTTCTCGATCCGCTGCGTGCCCAGCGCGCGCGTCGCCAGGGTGAGGCTGGCGTTCGCGCTGCCCGGCTGGCCCGGATCG
>JASLGJ010000222.1 GCA_030150085.1 Candidatus Elarobacter sp.
ACCAGCGTGCTGCCCGGCTCGAGCCCGGCCTGCCGCACGGCCTCGCCGTCGAGCTCGACCGTCACCGTCGAGCCGACCCGCTCGCGAAAGAAGTTCGGCATGGCCGCGACGTCGGCGGCGTCCTCGACGGCGAGCTCGAGACGCTGGTACCCTCCGTCCGCGGGCGCGACGGACAGGACGCGGCCGGTCACCTCGGCCCAGTTCTCGCGCCCTTCCACCGCGCGCCTACGGCGTGCAGTCCGCGCTGAGCGAGGCCGAGGCGGCCCGAATGCCGGTCAGGCTGATGCTCGAGGGCAGCTTGCCGTACGGCGCGATCGGCGGCGCCGAGCCGACGTGCAGCGCGGTGTTCCCGGTCGTGCCGGGAAACGGATCGCCGGGATCGCCGCGGTTGGCGCCGCGCTCCAGGTCGGCGCGGTTGTCGGCTTGCACCAGCATGACCTGGAAGTTCGGGCGCTGGTTGTCGGTCCGCGTCTCGTCGACGTGCCACACCAACAGACCCTCGCCGGGCAGCGCGCGGTCGAACCCGAGCGCGGCGCGCTGCTCGACCAGGTAGTACTCGTGCCGCCCGACGTCGAGCTGCAGCACCTCGCCGGCCAGCGTTTCGACCGGATCGAAGGTCACCGTGGCCGGCTCGGCCAGCCGCCGCGTCGTGACCCAGCCCAGCTTGCGCTTGCACCACGCGGACGGGTGAGCCGGCAGCGTGCCCGACGGCGTGCCGTTCCAGCTCCCGCCCGCCATCAGGCACCAGTTGCCGATCCCGCTGGAGCGGTTGGAGATGTCGTAGAGGTCCGGCAAGCCGAACAGCAGGTGGCCCAGCTCGTGCGCGCACACGCCCAGCTTCGCGTCCTCGGAGATGGTGAGGAACGCGAACAGCTTCGTGCCGTCCGCGCCGACGGCCAGGCCGGGCAGCGTCCACTTCATCGACCACAGCAGGTCCGGGCGCAGCGTCTCGGCCGCGTCGCGCCCGGCGTGCACGAGCACCAGCGCGTCGACGAACCCGTCGCCGTCGACGTCGAAGTCCTTGTAGGGCAGGCTCGGTCCGGCCGCGCCGACGACGTGCGCGGCGAAGGTCTGCAGGTTGGGCTGCGCCGCGCCGCGGCCCGCTTGGCGGTTGGCGTAGTACGCCATCGGCTGCGGCAGCGTCACCGGCCCGTACACCGCGCCTTGGATGTCGACCGCGCCGCGGCTCACCTCGGCGTAGTACTCGCGCACGCTGCCCGTCGGCACCACGCCGGTCGAGAAGAACAGGTCGTGGTAGTACGCCGGCGGCTGCGCGATCGCGGCGTCGCAGAAGTCGACCAGCACCACCAGCACCCGGCGCACGCGCGGCGGCGCACCTTGCGCCAGCGCCCGCCGCGGCTCCTCGCCCGGCGGGTAGATCAGCGCGTCGCCCTGCCCCGGCGGCCGCTGCCGCATCCCCGGTTTGACCAGGTCCAGGAACTCGCCGCCGGGCCCTTGCGCCAGCGGCCGCTCCAGCAGCGCCAGCGCCTCCGGGCTAGGCGCGACGGCGCAGAAATCACTGTAGACACCCACGATCATGCGAAACGGCCTCGGCGCTTGGGAAGTGGGCGCTTAACGTTAGCCGCCCGGCTTCCCTAGCAAGCGAGCACAGTGCTTCCGAGTAGCATAAACCAGGCCACTCGCGCAGGCCACGACCCGGCTAGAGGGTCTTGGCCCCGTCGTCGAAGCGCACCATCCGCGCGACCGACGGCTTCCCTTTGCAGTCGACGTAGAACATCATGTAGTAGCCCGGTGGGATGGCTGCCTTGCGCGCGTCGGGGGCACGAAACCGGATCGTGGTCCCGTCCTTCGCGAGCGGGTGAAACGGCAGGTCGACGAACTGCTGGCCGTTCTGCCAGCCGTGGGTCGCCGACGGCAGCTTGATCAGCGACAGCGACGGGTCGCCGGTGCACGATGCGGGCAGGCCGCCGAGGGTGACGTCGTACGCGCCGTTGCTGTGCAGCAGGGTGAAGGTCTTGCCGCCGATCTGCTGGCTGTACGCGGGCGTGGGTGCGGTGTCGCCCGCGCGCGCGATGGCGGTGATCGCCGCGCGCCGATTGGGGTCGATGAAGAGATACGGCGGGCTGAAGGTCTCCGCGATCCAGTCCTCGGTCGGCGTCGCCATCATGCCCTTCTCGTGCTTTCCTTGCGGTCCGTCGGCGAAGAAGTAGCGGTCGATGTCGACCTGGTCGAGGTCGGGCAAGGGCTGCCCGGCGCGCGCCGGTTCGCCGCCGGGCGGAACGTGCGCCGCCCCGTTGTACATGGCGCGGCTGGTGTTTCCGCCGGAGACCAGGATGCGGCCGTCGGGCAGCAGGAGGGCGGCGTTGTGATAGAGGCGCGGCTCGATGCCCTCGCTCATGCGGTCCTTGCGGTACCCGGCGAACGCCTTGTTCCGGAACTGCGGCGTCAGCAGGATCGGGTACTTCACCGGTCCGTAGAAATCGTAGTTGCCGCCGTTGATGACTAGGATCTGGTGCGTCGGCAGCGCGATCGCGTAGTGCATGGTGCGATCGTCCTGCGGGTCGTTCCCGAGGAAATTCGGGTCGAGCGTCCAGTAGCCGCCGTTCGGGTGCGAGGCCGAGACGTGAAAGGCCTCGAGCTTGCGGCTGCCGCGGCCGCCGGCGAACTGGGTCACCGGCGGCTGCGCGGGCGGGTTGACGCAGTTGTTGGCGATCGCCCGCGTCGTGACCGAGTTGGCCGGGAAGAACGTTCCGGCCGACGTCGGCTGGCCGCCCAGGATCGAGATCGCCTTGCTGTTGGGGTCGAAGAACGAGGTGCCGTACGAGCTGATCTCTTGCGGGCGCGGTGGGCCCGGCGCGAAATCGACGGTCGGAGCGGCGGGCGTGCCGCCGATCTTCGCCCAGTAGGTGAGCCGCGTGCGCCGCATGAACGCGGCGTCGCAGGTGCGCGGGCTCACCCAGTCACCTTCGCGCGTCAGAAAGATGCGGCCGTCGGGCAGCAGGTAGTTTTCGGGATAGAGCTTGAACGCGTCGTAGCGGTTGCCCTCGATGCAGCGCGCGTCGCACGTCACGTGCGGGGTCGGCTTGAAGTTCGGGTTGATCAGCGTCGCATACGGGCTGTTCTTGGCGCGCTTCACGTCGACCGACTTCCAGGCCGCCTGCGGCTGCTGCGGCGTGAACTTGGCCGGATCGAAGAACTCGACCAGCGAGTTCATCTCGAAGGTGTACATCGGCGGGTAGCCGTGATCGAACCCGACGAACCCGCCGAAGATCGCCATCCGGCCGTCCAGCAGCGGCACCAGCGAGGGATACCAGCGCCCGCGCTGCATGAAGCCCGAGAACGTCCACGGGTCGTTCTGCGGCTCGGGGATCTTCCGCCAGTCCACGCTCGGCCAGGCGATGCTCAGTTCTTTCTTCCAGTCGAAGATGAACTTCGAGTTGTGCCCGGTGCGGTAGGGCGTGTAGTACTGCGTTCCGCCGACGAACAGCACGTTGCCGTCGCGCAGGTGCAGGTGTCCGGTGCAGAACAGGTCGTCGGGCGCGAAGTGGCCGGGGTTGTTGGGGTCGTCCACGGGAACGGGGTGCGGGATGCGGTAGAACGTGTTCGCGTCGGGATCGTAGACCGCGACGTTGTTGACGATCTCGTAGTAGCTGTCCAGCTTGCTCTTCTGGAACGGGTCGTCGGCCATGACGAAGACGCCGGTGCCGGCCTGCGGATTGCGATCCCGCGGGAAGGCTTGGACGGGTGCATGGTTGCGCCAGCTGCTGCCGCTGGCGAAGAGTACCTTGCCCGACGGCAGCATCATCGCGT
>JASLGJ010000281.1 GCA_030150085.1 Candidatus Elarobacter sp.
CTGCGCGGCGGTGATCGTCAGCGGCCGTCCGGCGCGGGCCTCGTAGGAGACGGGCTTGCGCGCGCCGTCGACCAGCGCGTGCAGCTCGGCCCGCTCGCCGGCGAGCGCCAGCGCGAAGGGCAGCGCGCGCTCGGCCTGCGCGGCGGGGACCGCGACCAGCCAGCCCAGCGAGCGCTCCAGCGCGACCCACCAGCGCTCGTACAGCGCGGCGTGCTCGCGCACGAGCTGCAGCAGCAGGCTGCCGTCGTCGCGCCGGTAGAGGATCGCGCGCTCGGCGGGCCCGGCCGCGTTCGCCGCCATCTGCGGCAGCGTGAGCACGCCGCCTTGCCCGTCGTCGACGTCCACCAAGGTCAGCCAGACCCGGCCGGCGGCGGAGTCCGAGCCGAACGTCGCCTTGCCGGCGAACTCCGCCGCCACCGCGCGCGCTACGCGGCCAGCTCGAGCAGCCTGGCGACGAGCGCGGGCAGCTCCGCTTTCTTGAAGCGCACGTCGGAGGTGATCTCGACGTAGCCGTTGGCCAGCCGCAGCTGGGCCGAGTCGAACAGGAACGAGAAGCCCTGCATGATCGGGATCGGGACCCCGACCTTGCCCAGCGCCTCCTGCAGCTTGACGTACTCGGTCTCGCCCACGACCGGCCAGATGAAGCGCCCGAATCCCTCGTCGTCGAAGTCGGGGATGTTGGTGTCGACGAAGGTCGCGGTTGCCTTGACGCGGGCGAACTCGAAGGTCAGCGTCTGCGCCTCGTTGCGCGTTCCCAGGCCCAGGTCGCGCAGCACGTCGGTGCGCTTGACCGAGAACTCCAGGTAGGCCGCGGGGTCGGTGTCCTGGATCGTCAGGCGGAAGTTGATGTCGGCCGCGACGACCGCGCCCATCTGCTTGGCCGCCGCCAGCACGCGCTCGACGTAGTCCGCCGGCACGGCTTTGGCGACCGCGGTGCGGGCCTCGGTCTCGCTGGTGTAGGCGCGGTTGCCCAGCGTGTCCTTGACCTTCTTGTAGACGTCGGCCGGGAGCGCGGCTTCGAGCGCCGCCAGCACGCGCTTGTCGTAGAGCCAGACCTCCTGGAAGGTCGTGACCGGCGCGGCCTTGGGGTCGATCTTGGCGTACATCACCTTGCCCGCGTAGGGCTCGAAGGCCGGCACGGTCTCGACGTAGGTGTCGACCCGCAGCACATCGGGGTTGGGCAGGTCCGACGGGGTGACCGTCGCGCCGAGGCCGCCGTCCTTGAAATAGGCCCAGTACAGGCCGTTGATCGCGTAGTCCGAGACGTAGCTGCGCAGGTGCTTGTCGGTGGGGACGGTCGGCACGGGCAGCTTGGGCTCGGTGCCCTGGTACTGCTCGTTCTTCCAGCGCGCGCGCCCGGTCGCGGCGAGCGCGATCCCGGCGTTGTTGGGAAACGTCATGCGGTCGTCGCCCAGCGCGAACTCGAAGCTGATGTTCTCGGTCAGCTTGCCGCTGGCCGGGATGGAGCGGATCAGCTCGGGCATCACCCGCTCGATCGCGCCCTTGAAGTCGACCGAGCCGATCGCGCTGCGCGTCGCGTCGGAGACCTGCGAGGAGAAGCAGCCCTGCTCCTCGCGGTTGACGATGCTGTCGGGGGGGATGTTGGCCTCGGGGTTGGAGCGCGCGTCCTTGCTCGTGACGCGCACCTCGTAGGCCTTGTTCGTGTCGCTGTAGGCGAACTGGGTCTTCACGTCGGCGACGAACTGCCGCACCCGCGGCCGGTAGCCGAAGTTGCGGTTGCGGTTTTCGGGCTTGTCGCACAGGATCCCGACCTTGACCACGAAGTAGCAGCGCTTGTACTTGTAGGTCTCGTTCCAGGCGTAGTCGACGTCGAAGTCGGGCGCGTTCATGACCACGTCGAACACCCCGCCCGGCTGCTGGGCGATCGTGCTGAACCGCGGCGTGAAGCCGCTCAGCTTGCCGCTGCGCAGCCGGATCACGAGGTCCTCGACCGTGCTGTAGCCGATGCTGAAGCGCTTGACCGGGATGTCGCGGTCGTCGATCCGCATCTCGCTCAGGCGCTGGGCGAGGATGCTGCCGATCAGCTCGCGCCCGAAGAACTCGATGCCGCGCGTCGAGATCGCGGTGGTGATGCCTTGCACGATGGCCTCCTAGCCGGGGATCGCGTAGACGGGCAGCCCGTCGCCGCTGCGGTAGATGTGGAACACCCGGGCGTTGTCCTTGACCACCCACGCTCCGGCGCGCGACTCCGTGGTCACGAAGGCGTCCTTGCTCAGCGGCTCGCCCTTGGCCGCGAAGGCGTCGGCGACGGCCGAGATGTTGTTCTCGTCGAGCGCCTTGACCAGCCCCAGGTCGAACGAGAACAGCGGCGGGGACGGGACCCAGTGCGCGATCACCGGCTCGGGCGAGTCCCACGGCCCGCGCATGGTCTCGAAGGTCATCCCGTAGACGTCGCGCCAGATGCCGACCGCGATCTTCGCCGCGACGACGTTCTGGGGGTCCTTGGTCATCGTGCCGTCGGGCGTGCGCGAGACGAAGCTGCCGTCGGGGCCGTAGATGTCGAGCCGGTAGTCGCCGGGCTTGGTGCCGTCGCCGGTGCGCGAGAGCACGTAGACGTACCCCTGCGACTCGACCCCCAGGTCGAGGTAGACGACCGGCTCGGTCTCGGCCCGCAGGGGCGCGAACGCCAGCCGGCTGCGGACCTCGAACGCGTCCTCGCCGGTGCGCGTCACCGCGTACGACTCGGCCGTCTCGGTGTCGACGATCTGCCAGCGCTGGTCGGGCGCGAGCGTCTCGATGCGGAACTGCGTGACCAGCCGGAACACCACCAGCCGCGCGCCCTGGCGCACGATGTGGTAGGCCCGGTCGCGGCCGGGATCGAGCACCCGCCAGCGCTCGCCCGCGACGTCGACGCGCACGTACGCGCTCAGCTTGCGGTCGCTCATGCGCTCGGGATCGTAGGCCAGCACCCAGCCCGCCACCGAGAAGGCCTCGATCAGCGGGTCGCCGTGCGGGGCCAGCTTGGCCGCGTCGAGGTGCGCCGCCAGCTTTTCGTCGAGGGTGAAGATGCGCGAGAGCGAGCGCGCCTGCAGCGCGGCCTCGAACGCCTCGGGAATGCGCCCGCCGTCCAGCTCGGGCGCGACGCGCGGCCCGCCGATGGCGAACAGCGCTTCGCGCGGGCTGAAGCTGGCCACCGCGTTGCCCTTGACGTCGAAGGCCTGGATGCGGCGGTTGCGCGTCTCGAGCACCAGGATGCGGCCGTCGGGCGCGACCGCCAGCGCCACCGGGCCCTGCATCAGGCCCTGGCGGATGCCCTCGCCCGACACCAGCACCGCCTCGCGCGCCTCGCCGTCGGGACTCGGGTGATCCGGGAGGTCGAGGATCATCAGCTTGCTGGTCTGGAACGAGACCCCGACCAGCGCGTTGTCGGGGTGCACCACCAGCGCGTCGACGTGGTCGAGCGGGAAGCGGCCCCAGCTCGGCAGGTCCGCGCGGTCGAAGCCGAAGCCGCGCGAGCCGTCGTCGAGCGCGACCTTGCGCACGTGCAGCCCGCCCCCGCGCGGGTCGAGCACGAAGTTGCGGTCGTCGATCTTGCCCGGCGAGGGATCGTAGGGCGAGTAGCCCAGCGCGGGCTGGATCGTGAAGCCGATCTCGCTCGCCTTGCGGCGCGCGCCGGGCTGGGCCAGCACGGAGATGTTGCGCAGCGCGTGGAGCTGCGCGTCCGAGCGCGGCGCCTTCGGGTCGTCGGGCGGCAGGTGCTGGCCCGAGGCCCGGAAGGCGTAGCCGACCTGGTAGGCGGTGTTGTTGATCGTGATGCCGTCGAGCGCGCACAGCGTGCCCGAGCCGCCGCAGTCCAGCGCGCTGGTGGTCAGCGCGGGCGGCGATTTGCGCGCCTCCCACACGTAGTCGCCGCCGCGCGTCAGCACGCTCTCCTTGTAGCGGTACTGCGTGCCGCCGCCCAGCGGGACGAGGTTCTCGGTGATCTCCTTGTCGCCCAGCGCGAGCTCGTAGTCGCGGTTGGGCTTGGCCAGGACCCAGTCCGAGGCCCACGAGCCCGCCAGCCAGCCCGACTCGGAATAGACGCCCGCGGTGATCGTGAACTCGCCGCCGGCCGGCACGTTGTCGAAGCGGATCGCGATCGGGTCGCCGTTGGTCACGTCCGGCATCGTGCCGGCCTGGGTGAACGCGGTGCCGTTGCGGTAGCGCAGGGTCGCCAGGTAGCGCTGCGCGAGCGCGGGCCAGACGGCGGTCTCCTTGCGCCCCGGCTCGCCGTGGCGCGGGTCGGGGCGCAGCGTCAGCGTCACGTCGAGCGCGCGCTTGACCTCGGCCCGGATCGTCGCCGGCGAGGAGAGCACCTCGCCGGTGGTGATCGCGATCTGCGAGAACTGCAGGCCGGCCTGGATCAGCTTGAAGATCCAGCCGACCGGGCCCGCGGCCTGGGCGAACTGGCTCGCGCTGATCCGCGCCACGACCCACTTGGCCAGCTCCTCGAGCCCTTTCTTGACCAGCATGCCGATCACGGTGCTGGCGAAGGTGAACAGCACGAACTTGGTGTTGATCAACGCGGCCGCGGTCGGCACGGCGCCGCCCAGGACGGCGAACGCGATCGCCAGCGCGGCGGCCCGCAGCTGCTCGTCGTTGACGATCTTGTTGAAGGTCTCGGTCGAGGTGATGACCGTGCCGGCGATCATGAACAAGCCCGGCACGCCGTACTGCCACAGCCCGGTCAGCAGCGCGCCGTAGGTGCTGGGCCGGCCGCTCCAGTCGGAGGTGCCCAGCGTGCCGAAGACCAGTTCCACCCCGCTCTGCTGCTGCAGGTCGATCTTCAGCATCACCGGGTCGGTCGGCACCGGGATGCCCATGATCGTGTTGGTCGCGCCGATCGACGTCACCGCCTCCAGCTCGCCGAACGGCTTGCCGTCCACGTCGATGCGGCGGAAGAAGGCGTAGAGCGTGCGGCTGTAGATGTTGTCGATCCCGACCGTCAGCTTGTCGGCCTCGTCGACGCTGATCGTGTCGGCCAGCACCTTGAGCCCGAAGCGGCGCGTGCGCAGGTCGGCCGTCCAGCGGAAGCGCTCCGCTTCGAACGCCTCGGCCAGGGCCCAGGGCTCGGTCCCGGCGTCGCGGTCGCGCTCGACCACCGGCTCGCCGGGATCGGCCGCCCAGAGCTTGTTCTGCAGCGCGCCGTCGTCGGCCGCGGTGCGCAGCGCCCCGCCGACGACCGGGAGCGAGGATTGCAGCACGGGTCCCACGACGTCGTTGGTGTACATCTGCTGGCCCGTGGCTATGACGACCTTGCCGTCCTCGTCGCGGATGTCGAACTCGGCCAGCATCGCGTTGCCGTCGTTGTCGACGCACGGGATGCGCGGCGACCACTCCTCGCCGGGGTACTCGTCGATCGTGCGCGCCAGAGCCTTGAGCGCGTTGTACTGGACCGGGTTCTCGCGCGGGTCGGGCGCGACGTGGTCCTCGCGCACGATGGTCGCGGTCGAGGGCTGGGCGTCGGCCAGCAGCGGGTGGTGCATCGCCAGGCCGGTCGCGGTCGAGAACTCGTCGACCAGCGTCTGGGCCGCGACGTAGGCCTCGACCGCGGCCTCGTCGTTGCCCAGGTCGCCCGCGAGCCCGAGATGGGCCAGGTGGGGGTGCGCGAGCCGGCCCAGCCGCGCGAGGCGGCGGCGCGCGTGCGCGCGCACGAACGCCGGCGGAACGTACATCCCGGTGCGCACGATCTGGTGCAGGTGCACGCCCTCGGGCGCCGGGATCACCGCCCGCACCCAGGTCAGCGCGTCGGCGGGCAGCGCGTCGTCGTCGACCGGCGCGAAGTGGGTGAAGCCGGCGCGCGCGGCCTCGGGCAGCACGGCCAGCGTGGGGTGATCGTTCGCCGCGGCGCGCAGCGAGGACGCATCGTGGGCCTGCAGGGGCACGAGGCGCCCGCGGATCTCCAAGTGCAGGGCCCCGTTCGCGCGAACGTCGCCCAGGGCGAGATGAAAAAGCTGCGGCAAGGCAGTCCCTCCCGGTTCCAGCAGTCGCTCACCCGTCCAGGCGGGCTACGCGCTTGCCGTGGAGCTTACCTTGCCGAAGCTCTCTGGGGCCGCCCTGAGCAGGTGCGGCGAACCCCGGCTCGCGAGAGCAGCGCATGGATCTGGAAGCTGCCGCCGCCTACGCCGAGCGGTACGAACCGCACGCGCTGGTCGTGCGGCGTGGTACGCGCGTCGTGCTGGAGCGCTACGCGCCCGGCCACGGCGCGGAGGAGCCGCACGCGCTCTACAGCGGCACGAAGGCCTTCTGGGGCGTGCTCGCGCTGCGCGCGCGGGAGGACGGGCTGCTGGAGCTCGACGAGCCGGTCGCGCGCACGGTCGAACGCTGGCGTGCCGACGAGCGCAAGGCGCGCGTCACCCTGCGCGAGCTGCTGCAGCTCACCAGCGGGATCGGCTTCGGCGGCCTGGGCAGCGCCGTGCCCGCCTACGACAAGGCGCTCGCGGTGCCGATCAAGGACGAGCCGGGCACGACGTTCACCTACGGCGGCATCCCGCTGCAGGTGTTCGGCGCGGTGCTCGCGCGCAAGCTGGAGCCGCGCGGGCTGACCCCGCACGCCTACCTGCGCGAGCGCGTGCTCGACCCGGCGAAGGTCGAGGTGGCGTCGTGGCGCACGCTCAAGGACGGCACCCAGCCGCTTCCCACCGGCGCGTTCCTCACCGCGCGCAATTGGCTGCGCTGGGGCGCCTACGTGCTCGGCGCGCGCGCGGAGCTGGCGGAGTGCTTCGTCGGCAGCAGCGCCAACCCGCGCTACGGCCTGGCCTGGTGGCTCAGCCCGCTCCCGGCGCACCCGGACATCTTCTACGCGAGCGGTGCGGGCGGCCAGGCGCTGTACGTCGTGCCGAGCGAGAACGCCGTGGTGGCGCGCTTCGGCGGGTCAGGCTCGTTCAAGCACGACGCGTTCTTGAAGCGGCTGCTGGCGAGCTAGCGAGTGCGGCCGGGATTGAACGAGCAGATGCGGTCGCGCCGATCAGCCGTCCAGCTCGGGTTCGATCAGCCGCAGCGCGGTCGCACCGCTGGCGCGCATGCCGGCGTCGCCGGTGCGCGCGCCGTAGTCCAGTTCGAGGATCGCGTGATAGACCGCCCGGTAGCGCGCGGCTTCCCACGTGCGCTCGTCGACGCCGCCGTATGCGGCGCGGAACGCCGCGTGCGCGGTGCCGGGCAGCAGGAGGTGCGCGATCTCGACGTCGAGCGCGGGGTCGCCGAGGTGGACGTCGCCCCAGTCGATGATCCCGCTGGGCCGCGCGTCCGCGTCCAGCAGGACGTGGCGCGCGTAGAGATCGCCGTGGACGAGCGTGCGCGCATCGTCGGCGAGCGGCCGGGGCGGGTGCCCGGCCAGCCAGGCGACGATGTGCTTGGGCTCGCTGACGACGCCGCACGTCGCCCAGGTGCCGTTTTCCGCCAGCGCGCCGACCCGCTCGGCCGCGAGCGGCCAGCGCTTGCGGTGGTCGAGCCGCCCGAGCTCGTCGGGCGGCAGCCCGCGCGCGACGAGCGGCGTGGTATCGAGCGCGTGCAGGGCGCGCAGGAAGCGGCCCAGCGGTTCGGCCAACGCCGCGCGAGCAGCTTCGCTCAGCGCGACCGAGCACGAGGTCGTGCCCTCGATCAAGTCGTAGCCCGCGAACGGCCACGGGTAGTCTGCCGTCGCGGCGCCGACATAGCGCGGAGTCGGGATCGCGAGCGGCACGTGCGGCGCGACCAAGGGCAGGAGCGCGATCTCCCGCTCGATCAGGTGCACGCACGCCCGGCGGCGCGGAAAGCGGAACACGATCCGCCCGCCGGCCAGAAAGGCCGCGTTGTCCCAGCCGATCCCGAACGGCTCGACCGTCGCGCCGCGCAGCGCGGGGAACTGCTCGCCGACCAGCTTCGTCACCAGCGCGGTGTCGATGTCGATGTCCGCCGTCCACATCGGCTGGGTCATGGAAACACCGCGATGTCAGCCGGCACGTCG
>JASLGJ010000405.1 GCA_030150085.1 Candidatus Elarobacter sp.
GTCTTCCTGGAGCCCGGCACGGTGGCGGCTCGCCGCCTCCCCCAGCGACGCCCCAAGAAACGGGCATGTCAGTTCCAAGCCGCGCGCGGTAGCATGAGCGCCGTGACTCGCAACGCACTCGCCTCCACCTTCGTCGCCGGCGCGCTCGCCGCGGCCGCACTGACCGGCGCGCCCGCCGCCGCGTCGGCGCAGACCATCCCGCTCGACGCCGCGGTCGGCTACATGGATACCAGCGGCGGCCAGTCGTCGGCGGCCGGCATCCTGACCCTGCACGGGGTCGGGATCAGCGTCCCCGGCGTGCGGCCCCAGGTCAGCTTCGCCTACCCGTTCTCGAGCGGCGGCCGGCGCTACGCCGCGACCACCGAGGCCGCGCTGCACGTGCCGCTGACCGGCTTCACGTTCGGAGCGGGCGTGGGCGTCGGCCGGCTCGCCGAGCCGCTCCAGACCGGAGCGCTCTACGACGTCTTCGCCGGCACGCGCCTGGCCTCGCACGCCGACCTGGTGGCGCGTTACTACAGCGGCCTCAACCACTACGTCGGCCAGGGCGTCTTCGTGGGCGTGGGCCTGCACCTCTGAGCGGCCGCGCCGAGAGGGTGACCGCTCGGCGCTTTGCACGAACCTGACACGGTCCCCGGTGTCGCGGCGGCGCGCCGGGGGTACGGAGGGGCTGGCGCGAGCTCGGTCCACTGAGGGGCGGCTTCGGCGCGCGCTACCCTCGTCATCAGAAGAGCACTCGATCACGTGAAGGAGCACCGATCGCCATGCAAACGCGTCTCTACCGGGAACAACACGGGCGCATCCGCCGGCTCGCCGCCGGGCTGCAGGGGGGCGCGAGCGCCCAGACGCCGGCCGCCGACCTGCGCATGGAGCTGGCCCGCTTCAGCGGCGCGGTGAAGATGCACTTGCTGGGCGAGGACGAGGGGCTCTACCCGCGCCTGCTCGAGCACCCCGACCCCGCCGTGCGGGCCAAGGCCACCGCCTTCCAGCAGAGCATGGGTTCCTTGGCGGGTGCGTTTCTCGCGTTCTACGAGCGGTGGGTCAAGACGGGCGCGATCGAAGCCGATCCTGCCGGGTTCCGCACCGAGCTGGGCGGCGTGCTCGCCGCCCTGAGCCGGCGGATGGAGCTGGAGGACGGCGACCTCTACGTGCTGGCGGACCGCGAACTGGCCGCCTGAGCGGCGCCCACCGCAAACGTCGGCCTCCTCCCGCGGGTCATGGAGACCTCATGCTGGGGGATTTCCACCCGCTCGTCGCAACGTGGTTCGCCGCCCGTTACGGCGAGCCGACCGAGCCGCAGGTCCGAGGCTGGCCGCTGATCCGCGCCGGCCGCGACGTGCTGATCTCCGCCCCCACCGGGTCGGGCAAGACGCTCGCGGCCTTCTCGCTCTGCCTGGACGGTCTGGTTCGCCGCGCCGCGGAAGGCCCGCTGCCCGAGCGGACCCTGGTGGTCTACGTCTCGCCGCTCAAGGCGCTCACCAACGACATCCGCAAGAACCTCGAGCTGCCGCTGGGCGAGCTGCTCGCGGCGGCCGAGGCGGGCGGCACCGCGCTGGCCCCGATCCGCACCGCCACCCGCACCGGCGACACCCCGCAGGCCGAGCGCGCGCGCATGCTGCGCAAGCCGCCCCACGTGCTCGTCACCACGCCCGAGTCGCTCTTCATCCTGCTCACCGCCGAGAAGTCGCGCGCGCTGTTCGCCGGCGTCGAGACGGTCATCGTCGACGAGATCCACGCCCTGGCGGCCGACAAGCGCGGCTCGCACCTGGCCCTGACGCTCGCCCGGCTGGACGAGCTGGTGCGGCGCGCGGGCGGGTCCAAGCCGCAGCGCATCGGGCTGTCGGCGACGGTGCGCCCGCTGGAGCAGGTCGCGAATTTCCTCAGCCCCGCGGCGACGGTGGTCGACGTCGGCCACCGGCGCGCCATGGACCTGCACGTCGAGGTGCCCAACGACGAGCTGGGCCCGGTGGCGAGCAACGAGATGTGGGGCGAGATCTACGACCGCGTCGCCGCGCACGTGCGGGCCCACCGCACGACCCTGATCTTCGTCAGCACGCGGCGCATGAGCGAGCGGGTCGCGTTCCAGCTCGGCGCGCGGCTGGGCGCAGACGTCGTGCTGCCGCACCACGGCAGCCTGTCGCGCGAGAAGCGCTTCGAGGCCGAGGACCGGCTGAAGAAGGGCGAGCTGCGCGCGGTCGTCGCCACCGCCTCGCTGGAGCTGGGCATCGACATCGGCTCGGTCGACCTGGTGGTGCAGCTCGGCACGCCGCGCTCGATCGCGGTCGCGCTGCAGCGCATCGGCCGCTCCGGGCACTGGGTCGGGGCGAAGCCCGAAGGGCGGCTGTTCGCCACCACCCGCGACGAGCTGCTGGAGTGCGCGGCGCTGGTGCGCGGCATCCGCGGCGGCGCGATGGACGCGCTGGCGATCCCGCGCGCGCCGCTCGACATCCTGGCCCAGCAGCTCGTCGCCTTCTGCTCGGCGCAAGACGAGTGGGACGCGGACGCGCTCTACGAGACGGTGCGCTCGGCCTACCCCTACCGCGACCTGGCGCGCCAGGACTTCGACGATGTCGTGACCATGCTGGCCGAGGGCGTGGCGACATCGCGCGGGCGCAGCGGCGCGTTCCTGCACCACGACCGGGTCAACGGGCGGCTGCGCGCGCGGCGCGGCGCGCGCATGGCGGCGATCACCTCGGGCGGCGCGATCCCCGAGACGGCCAACTACAACGTCGTGGCCGAGCCGGACGGCCACGTGGTGGGCACGGTCGACGAGGACTTCGCGGTCGAGAGCATGGCGGGCGACGTGTTCCTGCTCGGCTCGACCTCGTGGCAGGTTCGGCGGGTCGAGTCGGGCGTGGTGCGGGTCGAGAACGCCAACGGCGCGCCGCCCTCGATCCCGTTCTGGAACGGCGAGAGCCCGGGCCGCACGATCGAGCTCTCGCGCGAGGTCTCGGCGCTGCGCGCGGCGATCGACGAGCGCGACGACGCCGCCGCGCTCGCCTGGCTGACGGCGGAGTGCTGCCTCGACCGGGCCGGCGCGGAGCAGGCGGTGGCGTACGTGCGCGCCGGCAAGGCGATCCTCGGCACCGTGCCGACCGGCGCGACGCTCGTCGCCGAGCGCTTCTTCGACGAGGGCGGCGGGATGCAGCTGATCCTGCACACCCCGTTCGGCGCGCGCGTCAACCGCGCGTGGGGCCTGGCGCTGCGCAAGAAGTTCTGCCGCTCGTTCAACCTGGAGCTGCAGGCCGCGGCGACCGACAACGGGATCTGCCTCTCGCTGACCGACCAGCACGCCTTTCCGCTCGAGATCGTGTTCGAGTACGTCAAGGCGGCGAGCGTCGAGCAGACGCTCACCCAGGCGATGCTCGACGCGCCGATGTTCGGCGCGCGCTGGCGCTGGAACGCCACCCGGGCGCTGGCGATCCTGCGCATGCGGGGCGGCAAGAAGGTCGCGCCGCAGCTGCAGCGCATGCGCGCCGACGACCTGCTGGCCGCGGTCTTCCCCGACCAGGCCGCGTGCGCGGAGAACCTGAGCGGGCCGATCCGCATCCCCGACCACGTGCTGGTCCGCGAGACGATCGACAACTGCCTGCACGAGGCGATGGACCTGGACGGCCTGCTGGACGTGCTGCGCGCGGTCGAGAGCGGGGCGATCCGCACGGTCGCGGTCGACACCCCCGAGCCCTCGCCGTTCTGCCACGAGATCCTCAACGCCAACCCCTACGCCTACCTCGACGACGCCCCGCTCGAAGAGCGCCGCGCGCGCGCGGTGACCCTGCGCCGCACCACCCGCGCCGAGGCCAACGACGGCAGCGGCATCCTCGACCCCGCCGCCATCGCCGAGGTCACGGAGTCGGTCTGGCCCGTGGTGCGCGACGCCGACGAGCTGCACGACGCCCTCGCCACCCTGACCGTGCTCCCGCCGGTGCCGGAATGGCAGCCGTGGTTCGACGAGCTGGTCGCCCAGCGCCGCGCCGCGACGCTGTCCGTGCCGCGCGCCGCGGCGACGGATGGTGCGCCGGACGGTCCGGTAGAAGATTCGTCGCCGACCGGCACTTCGTCCGCCGCCGGCGTTCCGTCAGGTGACACGGCGGCGTTCTGGACCTGCGCGGAGCGGCTCGACCTGGCGCGCATGGCCTATCCCGACGCGGTCGCCGCTCCGCAGATCGCCGCATTGCCGTCCGCCACCGCGCTCCCCGAGTCGCGCGAGGACGCGTTCACCGAGATTCTGCGCGGCTGGCTGGAGTCGTCGGGCCCGCTCACGGTCGCCGAGATGACCACGCGCTTCGCGCTCGATGTTGCGACGGTCGAGTTCGCGCTCGTCAAGCTGGAGACCGAAGGGCAGCTCCTGCGCGGCCGCTTTCGGCCCGGCGCGGAGGGGGAGCAGTGGTGCAACCGGCGCGTGCTGGCGCGCATCCACCGCCTCACGCTGGGCACGCTGCGGCGCGAGATCGAGCCGGTCACGACGGCCGAGTTCGTGCGCTTTTTGTTCCGCTGGCAGCACGTCGCGCCCGGCGCGCGCCTGCACGGCATCGACGGCACGCTGCACGTCGTCAAGCAGCTCGAAGGCTACGAGATTCCCGCCGCCGCGTGGGAGAGCGCGATCCTGCCCGCGCGCGTGGCGGGCTACAAGCGCGAGTACCTCGACAAGCTGTGCTACGCCGGCGACGTGATGTGGGGCCGTCTCTCGCCCCACCCCGCCCTCGCCGCGGACGAGGACAAGCCGGGCCGCAAGGTGCGCCCGACCAAGCTCGCCCCGATCGCGCTGTTCGCGCGCGAGGACGCCGCGGCGCTGGTGCTGCGCGGCGCCGGCGAGACGGCCGGCCTCTCGCACGCCGCGCGCGAGGTGCTGGCCGAGATCGGCCGGCGCGGCGCGCCGTTCTTCGCCGACATCGTGCGCGGCACCAAACGCCTGGCGGCCGAGGTGGAGGAAGCGCTCTGGCAGCTCGTCGCCGCGGGGCTGGTCACCGCCGACGGCTTCGACGCGCTGCGCTCGCTGATCGACGCCAAGCGGCGCCTGGGCGACAAGGGCCTGCGGGCCCGCCCGCGCTCGTCGAGCGGCCGCTGGACCCTGCTCGCGTCCGAGACCGAGCGGATCGACGTCGACGCGTTCGCGCGCAGGCTGCTGGCCCGCTGGGGCGTCGTGTTCCGCGACGTCGTCGCGCGCGAGACCCTGGCCCCGCCCTGGCGCGAGCTGCTGGGCGCGCTGCGCCGCATGGAAGCGCGCGGCGAGATCCGCGGCGGGCGCTTCGTGGCGGGCTACGTCGGCGAGCAGTTCGCCCTGCCCGAAGCGCTCGAAGCGCTGCGGGCCGCGCGCCGCGCCGGCAGCGACGCCGACGTGGTGGAAGTCGGCGCCTACGACCCGCTCCAGCTCGCCGGCGCGCTCTTGCCCGGCGCGCGCCCGCGCCCGCTGCGCCCCCTCGCCGAGGCCGCGACCGCCGGCGGCTAGATCTCCAGGTGCTCGACGATGCGGCGCGCGATCTCGCCGGGCGCTTGGGGTTCGGAGGCGTCGAAGGCGGTCTCCTCGACCTCGCGCGCGTTGCGGTGGATCAGCAGGAAGGCTCGGTGCGCGTCGTCGTGCCGGACCTCGGCGAAGCGGTAGCGGTCGGGCCGGCGCCAGGAGCCGGTCCGCCCAATCACGCCGTGGTGGTACGATCCGCGCCGCGCCAGCGCGGCGACCCCGTGCTCGATCGCGGCGATGACCTCGAGAAACGACATCGTCGGACACGTTCGCGCGCCGCGCGGCCGTCCCGCCTGGTTCGCCGAGCGCCGGCCGGCGAGTGATCCCGGCCACGCCTCGCGCGCTCGCCACCCGTTGCCGCCGACGGAGCGCATACCGGGATTTCCCGGGCGGCGCAGAAGCGGGTCGGGCGTCCGATGTCCGGTGAATCACCCTCCGCTTCCGGCGCCGGAAACGCCCCGCGCGCTCGTTCCGCCGCGCCGGTCTTCGCTCGGGGCCGGCTTCACGCGCGCTTCGACGCGGCGGCCGGCGCGCCGCTGACGCTCGTCGTCGCGGGCGCGGGCAGCGGCAAGAGCACCGCCGTGCGCGAGTACGCCGCGCTGCGCGGGCTGGACCCGGTGTGGTTCGCGCTCGAGCCCGAGCACGGCGACCCGGCCGCGCTGCTGCGCGGCTTCGCGGACGCGTTCGCCGACGCGGCGCCCGGGCTGGCGCTGACCGTCG
>JASLGJ010000414.1 GCA_030150085.1 Candidatus Elarobacter sp.
CGATCAGGGTCGCGCGGCGCGCGCCGCGCGACCCTGATCGCGCGCGCCTTGGAGCTGATCGAGCGGTACGCCGCGCGCCATCCCTTCGCCGACCTGGGCGCGGCGCTGGCCTACTGCGAGCGGCTAGCCGCCGCCGAGAGCGGGCCCGAGCTGATCGACGAGCGCCCGGACGCGGTGTTCGTCGGCGCGGTGGAGCGCGCGCTGGCGCGCCGCTTCGCGCACGTGTTCGTGGTCGACGCGCGGGCGGGCGCGTTCCCGCCCTACTACGTGCCCGACGCGTTCCTGTTCAGCCCGACCTACGGCATGATCCCCAAGGACGCGGCGGGCGACGCGACCGCCGCGCGCACGGCCAAGTTCAGCTGGTACGAGCATCAGGCCAAACCGCGCGCGGCCTACGTCAAGGAGCAGCGCCGGCTGTTCGCCCAGGCGCTGGGACGGGCCGACGTGGCGGCGACGGTCTCGGCGAGCGGCAAGCCGACGCGCGGCGTCGCCGCCCCGGAGCTGGCGCACGAGCTGAGCCTGCTCCTGGGAGCGACGCCGGCCTAGCGCGCGAGCGCGCCGAACTCAGCCGCGGCCGCGGCGCAGGACGTTGATGCGGTCGGCCTGGAAGCGGCCGCGGACCCACGAGCCGGTGATCGCGACGCGCTGGCCCGGCTGGATCGACCAGCCGGTCGGGTTGATGACGGTGCCCTGGTGGAGCTGGACGCGCTGCCCGCCGTCGAGCTGCAAGTTGTAGCCCGAGAACGAAGCGACGCGGCCCTGCAAGTGGTGGCGGTCGCGCGTCATCCCCATCCCCGGGGCGGCGTACATCTGCGCGGAAGCGGCGAGCGGCGCGGCGGCGAGCGGAGCGGCGAGCGCGGCGGCCAGAGCCATGGTGGTGAGAACGGTGCGATGCTTCATGGTGCGAAAACGTACCCTCGGCCGGCGGAGTTCACTCGCGCCGGGCTCCTGCCTCGAACCTCTCACCGCGCTCTCATCCGAGCGCGAGCCGGTGCGGCGATACTGAGCGGACCCAGCGCGTTCCAAGGATACCGTGCCTACCGCCATCGACACGTCGACCGACCCGCAAGTCGGATTCCGCCCGCCCGGAGCGCTCGAGCCCGACCCGCTCGGAGCCTACGCCGGCCGCTTCACGCCGCGCCAGGCCGCGCACTTGCTGCGCCGAGCCGGTTTCGGCGGCTCGCCGGCCGACGTCGCGCGCACCGCCGGCCTGGGGACGAGCGGCGCGGTCGACGCGCTGCTCCACCCCAGCGCGCCCGAGCCCGCGTTCGCCGATTATCCCGATGCGGCGCTGCTGTACGACCCGAAGAAGGCCCGCCTCAACACGCAGCTCTGGTGGCTCGACCGGATGCTGCGCACGAACCGCCCGCTGGCCGAGAAGATGGCGCTGTTCTGGCACGGCCACTTCGCGACGTCGGCGCAGAAGGTGCCGCCGCAGCACCTGGTGCGCCAGATCGACCTGTTCCGCGCGCAGGGCCTGGGCCGTTTTCCGGCCCTGCTCTCGGCGGTGACGCGCGATCCGGCGATGCTGATCTGGCTCGACAACCGCTACAACGACAAGGCGCACGCGAACGAGAACTACGCCCGCGAGGTGATGGAGCTGTTCGCGCTGGGCCTGGGCACCTATACCGAGGACGACGTCAAGGAAGCGGCGCGCGCGTTCACCGGCTGGACCGTCGACCGCGCCGGCAGCGCACGGTTCGATCCCAAGCGGCACGACGACGGGCCCAAGACGTTCCTGGGCAAGACCGGCGCGTTCGGCGCGGACGACGTGGTCGCGATCGTCGTCTCGCAGCCGGTTCACCAGCGCTTCCTGGCCCACAAGCTGCTCGAGTTCTTCGTCTACAGCGATCCCGAGCCCGAACTGATCGAAGCCGTCGCGCAGACCTACGCGCTGTCGGGCTTCGACCTGGCCAAGACGGTCGGCACGATCCTGCGCTCGAACGTCTTCTACTCGACCCGCGCCTACCGCGCGCTGCCCAAGTCGCCGCTGGAGCTGGCGATCGGGACGCTGCGCTACGTCGGCGCGGGCGCGGTGCCGCCGAACTTGCCCTACCAGCTCGCCCGGATGGGCCAGGAACCGCTCGTGCCGCCCAGCGTCAAGGGCTGGGACGGCGGCCCGGCTTGGATCAACACCTCCACGCTGCTGGCGCGCTTCAACTTCGTCAACGCGCTGGTCGCGCAGACCGCGCCGGGCAAGAACGGCGCCGCCGCGGTGAGCGCGCCCAACGTCGCGCCCGACGCGCTCGTGGCCCGCACCGGCATGAACGCGGCGCGCGTCGCGGCGGCGCTCGTCGGCGGCGCGGTGCAGGACGACGTCACCGCCGACGTGCGCGCCACGCTGATCGGCTACCTCGACTCGGCCCAGCCGAGCGGAGGAACGACCAACCCGCTCCCCTTCGGCCCCGAGAACTACCAGGACAAGATCCGCGGCGCGCTCGCGCTGACCCTCAACCTCCCCGTCAACCAGCTCAACTGACGGCTGCGCCGGCACGCACCGCAACGAGGACCTCCGCATGAAACGCCGTTCGTTCGTCACCTCCGCCCTCTCGGTCGCGCTTTTGGGCGGCCGCGGTTCGGCCGCGCTCGCGCAGGCCGTGGGCGCGCCCGCGCTGCCCGCGCTCGGCAACACGGTCGATCCCGACAACGTGCTCGTGATCGTGCAGTTGCAGGGCGGCAACGACGGGCTCAACACGGTCGTGCCGTGGAGCGACGACGCCTACCACCGGGTGCGCCCGGCGATCGGCATCGCCGCGAACCAGGTGCTCGAGCTGAACGACCGCATCGGCTTCAATCCCGCGCTCAAAGGCTTGCACGAGCTCTACCGGCAGGGCCGCGTCGCGCTGCTCCAAGGCGTCGGTTATCCGAACCCCAACCGCTCGCACTTCGAGGCGACGCAGATCTGGGAGACCGCCTCGCCCGACCGCCCGCAGCAGTACGGCTGGCTGGG
>JASLGJ010000416.1 GCA_030150085.1 Candidatus Elarobacter sp.
CACCATGTGGACCGGGATGCGGATCGTGCGGGCCTGGTCGGCCAGCGCGCGGGTGATCGCCTGGCGGATCCACCACGTCGCGTAGGTCGAGAACTTGTAGCCCTTGCGGTAGTCGAACTTCTCCACCGCGCGGATCAGGCCCAAGTTGCCTTCCTGGATCAGGTCGAGGAACAGCATGCCGCGCCCGACGTACTTCTTCGCGATCGAGACGACCAGGCGCAGGTTCGCCTCGGTCAGCTTGCGCTTCGCGTCGTGGCCTTGGAACACGACCTGGCTGTCGGCGGTCCCGTTCTTGAGCATCTCCTTGTCGCCGGCCTCGATCGCCATCGCCAGGCGGCGCTCGTCGTCCATCGAGAGGAGCGGGACGCGCCCGATCTCCTTGAGGTACATCCGGACCGGGTCGTCGAGGGCGAGACCGGCCGGCAGCGTCTCTTCCTGCTCGCGCTCCTCGCCGGCGGGCTTCTCTTCCTTGGCCTGCTCTTCGACGATCTCGATTCCGAGCGAGGCGATCTCCTCGAGCAGGTCGTCCATGCGCTCGGGCGCGACGTCGTCGACGTTGTCGAAGACGGCGTTGATCTCTTCGTACGTCAGCGTGCCGCGCTTCTTGCCGGTGGCGAGCAGCTTTTTGATCTGCTCCTCGAGCGACACGGGCGGCGCCTCGACGGTGGCTGCGGCGGATTTCTTGGTACGGGCCATGCTGGTTCTCACCCCCTCTCCTGGAGTTGACGACGATTCGGCCGGGAAGCCACGGCTCCCCGTCGGGTTATCCCTTGATTAGCTTTCGGAAAAGAGCGGCGTGCTCGTCGCGCAGGTCGGCCGGGACCGGTTCGCCGGCCGCGAACAACCGGTCGATCCGTTCGCCGAGCTCGCGATAGCGGCGTTACTCCTCGTCGCGCGCGAAACCCGCGACGACGCCATCGAGCTTCGCACGGCGGTCGTACGAGCCGGCGAGCCGCACGAACCCGGAGACCGACGCGAGCGTTGCCGCCGCGTCATCGTCTCCTGCAAACACGGCCAGGACGTCCGACGGTTGCACGAGCGAGCCGGCATGCTCGCACAGGCCCTGCCAGAGCCGGCGCAGAGCCGGGTTCTCGAAGCGCTCGGGAAGGATGCGCTCGGCGTACTCCGCGACGAGCGAGGGCTCGTCCAGCGCGATCGCGAGCACCTCGCGCTCGAAGGTCGGCTTCTCGATCGCCCCCGGCGCGAGGTGGCGCGAGCCGTTCCGGTCGGCTCCGCGCGGCGCGAAGTGGAGCGGGTTGAGCAGCAGGCGAGCCTTGCGCAGGTCGTTCACGTCCAGCCCCAGCCGGCCCGCGGCGTAGACCCGCCAGCGGTCCTGCTCCTCGGGCGGGGCCAGGCGGCGAATCGTCTCCTCGGCCCAGCGGGCCAGCGCGCTGCCCGAGGCCCGGTCGCCGCGCCGCTCGATCTCGGCGTCGATCTTGACCTGCGTCGCGGCGACGGGCTTGGCGAGCAGGGCCCGGAACGCCTCGGGGCCGTTGCGGCGCACGAACTCGTCGGGGTCCTTGCCCTCGGGGATGCGCAGGGCCCAGGCGCTCACCCCTTCGGCCGCCAGCACCTCGATCGACTTGAGCGCGGCCTCGACCCCGGCCGCGTCGGCGTCGTAGCAGAGCAGCGCTCGGCTCGCGACCTTGCGCACCTCGCGCGCCTGCTCGGGGGTGAAGGCCGTGCCCAGCGCGGCGACCGCGTTGGCGAAGCCGGCCTGGTGCAGCGCCACGCAGTCGAGGTAGCCCTCGACCACGATCAGCGTGTCCTCTTTCGCGGCGGCGCGGCGCGCCAGGTTGAGCGCGTAGAGGTAGCGGCCCTTGGTGTAGACGGGCGTCGTGGCGGTGTTGAGGTACTTGGGCTCGGCGTCGCCCAGCGCGCGCCCGCCGAAGGCGATCGTCTCGCCGGTCGTGGCGAAGGTCGGGATCATCAGCCGGCCGCGGTAGAAATCGTAGAACCCGCCGCGCTGGCTGGGCTTGAGCAGGCCCGCCTTCGCCGCCAGCCCGAGCTCGACGCCGCTGCGGCGCAGCTCGCCGACCAGGCCGTCCCAGGCGTCGGGCGCGTAGCCCAGCGCGAAGCGCTCGATCGTCTCGCGCGCGATGCCGCGCCGCTCGCAGTACGCGCGCGCCTGCGCGCCCTCGCGCTCGTCGAGCAGCATGCGCGCGAACCAGGCCCGCGCGACGTCGTTGGCGTGGTAGATCGCCTCTTTCTCGCTGCGCGCGCGCGCGGCGCGCGGGTCTTCTTCCTCCACCACGACGCCGACGCGCTTGGCCAGCAGGCGCAGCGCGTCGGGGAAGGTCAGGTTCTCGTGCTTCTGCACGAAGGTGAACACGTCGCCCTTGGCGTCGCAGCCGAAGCACTTGTAGAACCCCTTGTCGGGGTGGACGTGGAACGAGGGCGAGTTCTCGCCGTGGAACGGGCACAGCCCGACCAGGTCGTTGCCGCGCTTGCGCAGGCTGACGTAGGCCCCGATGACTTCGCCGATGTCGGTGCGCGCGGCGATCTCCCGCTTCACACCATCGTCGATCCGCACAGGAACATATGTTCGGGTTCGAAGGCGCACCGCCCTGGCGCAGGGTAGTGGAGGCGCGGCGTGGCACGGCGACCAGGCGGTGAAAGCCAAACGCATCTACGATCCGATCCACCGCTTCATCGAGCTGAGCGCGGGCGAGGTGGAACTGCTCTCGGCCCCGGAGGTGCAGCGCCTGCGCCGGCTGCGCCAGCTGGGCTTGGCGTACCTGGCCTTTCCCTCCGCGGAGCACTCGCGCTTCTCGCACGCGCTGGGCGCGCTGGCGCTGGGCACGCGGGTCTTCGACGCGCTGGTGCTGCACTCGCCCGAGGCCTTCGGCTCGGCGCGCGAGATCGCCGCGCAGCGCGCGCTGCTGCGCGCCAGCCTGCTCGTGCACGACCTCGGCCACGGCCCCTTCTCGCACGCCTGCGAGGCGGTGCTCGGGGTGCGCCACGAGGCCCGCACGCGCGCGATCCTGAGCCGGCCCGCGCTGCGCGCCACGCTCGCCGCGCTGGAGGTCGATCCCGACGCGGTGCTGGGGCTGATCGTCGGCGCGCCCGAGGCGGACCCCGTGCTGCGCGAGCTGGTCAGCGGGCCCAACCTCGACGCCGACCGGATGGACTACCTGCTGCGCGACGCGTACTTCACCGGCGTCGCGGTCGGCAACTACGACGCCGAGCAGCTCGTCGCGTCGCTGCGCGTGCTCGACTGGGGCGGGCGGCGCGAGCTGGGCGTGGACGGGCGCGGCACGGTGGCGCTGGAGTCGTTCGTGCTGGCGCGCTACATGATGTTCGCGACGGTCTATTTCCACCACACCACGCGGGCCTTCGAGCGCGTGCTGCGCGAGGTGCTCGAGCGGCTCTGGCCCGACCCGCGCGCGCTCGACGAGGTCGAGGAGTTCCTGGACTGGGACGACTTCCGGGTGCTCGACGCGATCCGCGCGCTCGCGGGCGAGGACGTGCGCGCGCTGCGCGAGCGGCGCACGCTCTACGGCTTGGCGGCGGAGTTCAACGCCGAGCACGACCTGAGCACGTTCGCGGCCTGCGAGGCCGCGCTGCGCGGGCGCTGGGGCGGCGCGGTGTGGAGCGACTCGCAGGAACAGCTGCTGCACCGCTTGCCGCTGGGCACGGCGGGCGGCGTGCCGACGGTGCGGGTGCGCCTGATGGGCCGCGTCGTCGACGCGCGCGACGCCTCCGACCTGATCGCCAAGCTGTCGGGCAAGGCCTACTGGCGCAAACTGTTCGTGCGCGCCGGCACGGCCTCGGTCGACGAGGCCCGAGCGCTGTGCGCCGACATCATCGCGACCGGCGGTCAGCCCCGGCTGTTCTGAGCGCCGAGCAGCGCGTCGGCGACGTCCTCGGCCCGCGCCCCGGGCGGCACCACCAGCACCCGCGTCCCGTCCGCCCCGCCGGCCGCGACGGTGGTCGCGCGCTTGGGACAGACGTCCAGGCACGAGCTGGCGACGACCCGCACGTCGCGCCGGCCGCGCGCTTTGAGGACCTGCTTGAGTGCCTTGCGCAGCGCCTTGGGCTCGCCCGCGCACTCCTTGCACACCGCGAGCAGGATGGCGTAGCGAACCCGGGCCGGGGTGACGGTGCTCAGCTCAGCCCGCGTTCTGCCGTCCCGGTCGCGCGGCTCCGGTTGGCGGTGCAGGTCTCGTGCGCGCAGCCGCAGGTCACGCTAGGGGCGGCCGCGCCGCGCTCGACGTCGGCCGCCTCCACCGTGTGGGCCGAGCACCACTCCGAGCACGGCCCCGCGCTGACCAGGTCGTTGCAGCCGCAGGACGTGTTCAGGCACTGGTGCGCGGGCGCGGGCGGCGGATCGATGGAAGCGCTCATGTCCTTGGGCGGTACCCCGCTCCGCCGGCTTCAAACCGCCGCCGCTCCACGGATTTTTCCACACCGTCCACCGCCGCGCCGGGCGGCAACCCCTGCCGCCGCCGGCCGGTCACGAGCGGCATGACGGTCAGCGCGCAGTTTCCCGCCGAGCACGCCGACGGCGCGTTCGTGCGCCAGGGCGACGCCTTCCGGGGCTGGGTCTCGGCCGACGGCAGCAGCGGCTTCCCGGCGGTCGCGGGCCGCTACCACCTCTACGTGTCGCTGGCCTGCCCGTGGGCCCACCGCACGATCATCGTGCGCGCGCTCAACCGCTTGGAGGACGCGGTCGGCATGACGGTCGTCGACCCGATCCGCGACGAGCTGGGCTGGGCCTTCCGCCCGGTGCGCGGCGCGTCGGCCGACCCCGTGAACGGCTTCGCCTACCTGGCCGAGGCGTACCGCGCGACCGACCCGCGCTACCACGGGCGCGTCACCGTGCCGGTGCTGTGGGACACCCAGACCAAACGCATCGTCAGCAACTCCGACGACGACATCATGCGCATGTTCGAGACCGAGTTCGACGCGCTCGGCGCGCGCACGCTGGACTTCTACCCGCTCGCGCTGCGGGCGGAGATCGACGCGCTCAACGAGCGCGTCTACGAGACGGTCAACGACGGCGTGTACCGGGCCGGCTTCGCGACCACGCAAGCCGCGTACGAGGCCGCGGTGCGGCCGCTGTTCGCCGCGCTCGACGAGCTCGACGCGCGCTTGGCCGCGCGGCGCTATCTGTTCGGCGCTGCGCCGGTCGAGACGGACTGGCGCTTGTTCGTGACGCTGGTCCGCTTCGACGCCGTCTACAACGGCCATTTCAAGTGCAACCTGCGCCGCATCGCCGACTATGCGAACCTGTCGGGCTACCTGCGCGACCTCTACCAGGTGCCGGGCGTCGCGGCGACGGTGGATTTCGATCACATCAAGCGCCACTACTACGTCACGCACGACGAGATCAACCCGACCCGGATCGTGCCGCTGGGCCCGCTCCAGGACCTGGGCGCCCCGCACGGGCGGGAGAATGTCGGGTACCGTTCTTGACGGCGGGTCGCCGGGCGTGGTAAGACCGTCGCACATGAGCGCCGTTACGTCCCGGTCCTACTGGTATTCGTACGCCCGCACGAGCGTGCCGGCGCGGTAGGCCTTTGCCGTAACGAGTCCCCCAGGACTCCAACGCAAGAGCCCCTCGCCGACGCGAGGGGCTCTTGCGCTTCCCGGAGAGCACGATGAGCACGTCCAGTCCCGTTGCCGCCGCCGAGCCCGCGCCGCCGATCCTGACCCTGACCGCCGCCTTCGAGGGAATCGAGGGCTCGTACTCGCACGCGGTCCTCGACGCGTACGCCGCGGCGCGCGGGGTGGCGTTCGTCCCGGTCGGCTGCGGCTCGTACCGCGCGGTGGCGCAGACGGTGCTGGCGGGCAAGGCCGACGTGGGCCTGCTCCCGGTCGACAACGCGATCGCCGGGACGATCCGCGAGGGCTACGACGTGCTGGCCGAGTACGACCTCGACCTACTCGCCCGCATCGCCCTGCGGATGGAGCACAAGCTGCTCGGGGTGCCCGGCGCGACCCTGGACGACCTGCGCGAGGTCGACTCGCACCCGGTCGTGCTGGCCGAGTGCGGGCGTTTCCTGAGCGGGCTGCGGAACGTGCGCCGGGTGCCGGTGCCCGACACCGGGATCGCGGCGCGCGACGTGGCCGCGGCGGGCGACAGCTCGCGCGGCGCGATCGCCTCGGCCGAGGCCGGGCGGCGCTACGGCCTGACCGAGCTGGCGGCGAACGTCGCCGACCACCCCGACAACGTCACCCGCTTCATGCTCTTCCGGGCTCCCGGCGCGCGCGGACCGGCGGCCGACTTCGAGCCGGCCCAGGACTTCCGGGTGCGCCAGACCTCGCTCTCGTTCGCGATCGCGGACCGGCCCGGGGCGCTGGGGCGCTGCCTGACGATCCTGGGCCAGCACGGCCTGAACGTCTCCAAGCTCGACTCCCGCTCGCGCCTGGGAAGCGCGGCCCAGTACGAGTTCTACGCCGACGTCGACGGCGACGTGCGCGAGGAGCGCTTCGCCGCCGCGCTGCGCGACCTGCGCGCGGAGACGCAGGCCCTGCGCGTGCTGGGCAGCTACGACGCCGCGACCGCCCCGCCGCGGGTCCGCCGCCCGCCGGCGGTCGTGATCGACCACACCGTGCCGGCCGCCCCCAAGCCGGCCCCGACGGCCTTCCCCAAGGTCAGCCGGGCCGACGCCGCCACCCGGGCCCGGGTCCAGGTCGGCCGGGTGGTGGTCGGCGACGGGCACTTCGTCGTCATCGGCGGGCCGTGCAGCGTCGAGTCGCGCGAGCAGATCCTGGCCACCGCCGAGGCCGTCGCGGCGGCCGGCGGGGTGATGCTGCGCGGCGGCGCCTTCAAGCCGCGCACCTCGCCCTACGCCTTCCAGGGCCTGGGCTGGGAGGGCGTGGAGCTGCTGGCCGAGGCCGGCCGGGCCAGCGGGCTGCCGGTGGTCAGCGAGGTGATGAGCATCGAGCAGGTCGAGCGGATGGCGGTCGCGGTCGACCTGCTCCAGATCGGGGCCCGCAACATGCAGAACTTCGACCTGCTCAAGGCGGTCGGGCGGGTCGAGCGCCCGGTCCTGCTCAAGCGCGGCATGGCGGCCTCGATCGACGAGCTGCTGGCCGCGGCCGAGTACATCATGTCGGAGGGCAACCCCAACGTGATCCTGTGCGAGCGCGGCATCCGGACCTTCGAGACCGCGACCCGCAACACGCTCGACCTCTCGGCGATCCCGGTGCTGCGCGAGCGGACCCACCTGCCGGTCTTGGTCGACCCCTCGCACGCGGTCGGGGTGCGGCGCTGGATCGCCCCGCTCTGCCGGGCCGCCAAGGCGGTCGGCGCGCACGGCCTGCTGATCGAGGTCCACCCCAACCCGGCCGAAGCCAAGTGCGACGCCGACCAGGCCCAGACGTTCGGCGACTTCCGTCGCATCATGGGCGACCTGGCCGGCATCCCCCTGCCCGAGCCGGCCTAGGAACGAGAGAAGCCCCGATCGCTCGGGGCTTCGTCGTTCGCCGGGCCGGCTTCGGGTCAGCGGCGGTGGTCGGCGGCGCGGTGGTGGTAGCGGTCGCGGTTGTGGTCGCGGTTCCAGCGGTCGCGGTTGCCGGTCCAGCGGTTGGTGTTGCGGTTGTTCCAACCGACGTGCTGGCCGTTGGTCCAGCCGAGGTGCCGGCCGTTGTTCCAGCTGGCGGGCCGGCCGTTGTTCCAGCTGACGGGCCGGCCGTTGTTCCAGCTGGCGGGCCGGCCGTTGTTCCAGCTGACGGGCCGGCCGTTGACCCAGCCGGGATGGTTGGCGTTCTGATAGGCGTGGTGGTGCTGGTAGTAGGCGCGGTCGTGCTCGGCGGCGAGCGCCGGCTTGGCGAAGGCGCCGAACAGGGAGCCGGCCGCGAAGAGGGCCGAGAGAGCGGTGATCGCGATGCGTTTGCGCACGTGGACCTCCTGAATGAGAGCGCGGGATGAAAACGAGATGAACGACGGGTCCCGTGTTCCCACAACGCGCGGCTCGCCATCGCCGTTCGCGGGCAGCCCCCGGTGCGTGCGCCGAAGCACATTCCCAACGGGGACCCAGCCCGTCGTGCGGAAATGGTGTTTTCACCTCTGGAGGATGCAGCACGCCATGCAGTTGACCGCCCCCGCGGTACCGCCCGTCATGTCGCCCGAGGAGCGCCGGACGCGCATCGACCTGGCGGCCGCTTACCGGCTGGTCGCGCACTTCGGCTGGGACGACCTGATCTTCACCCACATCTCGGCCCGCATCCCCGGGCCCGAGCACCACTTCCTGATCAATCCCTACGGGATGATGTTCGGCGAGATCACCGCCTCGAGCTTGGTCAAGGTCGATCTCGAGGGCGAGAAGGTGGGCGAGTCGGACTACGACATCAACCCCGCCGGCTTCACCATCCACAGCGCGGTGCACGCCGCGCGCCCGGACGCGCTGTGCGTGATGCACCTGCACACCATTCCCGGGGTCGGCGTGTCGTGCCAGGCGCACGGCCTGCTGCCGCTCAACCAGACCGCGATGCTGTTCAACGACCAGCTCGCCTACCACGAGTACGAGGGCGTCGCGCGGGCGCTCGTCGAGGTTCAGCGCGAC
>JASLGJ010000465.1 GCA_030150085.1 Candidatus Elarobacter sp.
AGCAGCCGATTCTTGGGCCAGGCTGGAGCGCAGCGCGGTGTACGCTCGCGGCGAGCCGATCCGCCCCAGCTCCCAGGCCGCGTGGGCGCGCACCAGCGCGCTGGGGTCGCCGCGCTCGCCGAGGCGCTGCGCGGCGACCCCAGCGCGCTGGTGCGCGCCCACGCGGCCTGGGCGCTGGGGCGGATCGGCTCGCCGCGAGCGTACACCGCGCTGCGCTCCAGCCTGGCCCAAGAATCGGCTGCTAGCGTGCGCGACGAGATCGCCGCCGCGCTGGAACCCAGGTCCGGCGAGCCGCGTTGAACTCCCCAAGAGGACTATGATGATCCGCCGTTCGTTCGCTTTGCTCGCCGCTGCCGTGCTGCTCGCCGGCGCCGCTCCCTCGCTTCCGGCCGGCGCGCAGTCGCCCGGCGACCTGTACGCGCGCATGCAGCGCGTGAACGCCGGCCTCAAGTCGTACCAGGCCGACCTGACCGTCGCGATCGAGACGCACGGCTTCCCCTACATCAGCCCCACCCTGCAGGGCAAGGCCTATTACAAGCAGCCCGACAAGACGGCGGTCCAGTTCCAGTCCGTCCCGGCGCTGGCCGGCCAGCTCAAGAAGGTCGTGGCCCAGATGGAGCCGCCGGCCGAGTGGCCCAAGCTCTACGACGTCACCCCGACCGGCGACGACGGCACCACGGCGACGTTCAAGCTGGTGCGCAAGAAGAACGGCCGCATCGACCACGTCGACGTCAAGGTCGACGACAAGACCGCGACCGTCAGCGGCATGACGTATTACTACAAGGACCAGGGCGGCACGGTCTCGTTCACCCAGTCCTACGACGAGATCGGCGGCAACTACGTCGTCAAGTCGCAGACCGGCAAGGTCGACATCCCGCACTACAACGCCGACGTCACCTCGACGTTCTCGAACTACAAGATCAACGTCGCCATCCCCGACAGCGTCTTCCAGGCCTCGTAGCGCCGCCCGGCCGGAACCTTCGGGCGCCGCGGGGAATCCCTAGCGTCGTGATCGATCTGATCGGGCGAGTCGAGCCGCTGGTGGACGCATTCAAGCGCCCGATCACGTACCTGCGCGTCTCGGTCACCGACCGCTGCAACCTGCGCTGCGTCTACTGCATGCCCGAGGCCGGGCTGCCCTGGATCGCCAAGCCCGACATCCTCAGCTACGAGGAGATCGCCGAGATCGTGCGCGCCGCGGCCCAGGTCGGGGTGCGCAGCATCCGCCTGACCGGGGGCGAGCCGCTGATCCGGCGCGACCTCGACCGGCTGGTCGCCCTGATCGCCGCGATCCCGGGCATCGACGACGTCGCGCTCTCGACCAACGGGCTGCTGCTGGCCGAGCAGGCCCCCGCGCTGCGCGCCGCAGGCCTCAAGCGGGCCAACGTCTCGCTCGACACGCTGCGCGAGGACCGCTTCGCCGCCATCGCCCGCCGCCCGGGCCTGGAGCGCGTGCTGGCTGGCATCGACGCGGCCCTGGCGGCCGGGATCGGCCCGCTCAAGATCAACTGCGTGCTGATGCGCGGCCAGAACGACGACGAGCTCGAAGCGTTCGGCGCGCTGACCCGCGCGCGCGCGGTCCACGTGCGCTTCATCGAGGTCATGCCGGTGACCGAGAACGTGGAGCTGCAGCGCGACGCCTGGATCTCCTCGGACGAGGTGCTCGAACGGCTGCGCGCGCTGGGCGAGCTGCGCGCGGTGCCCAACCCGCACGGCAACGGCCCGGCGCGGACCTTCGCCTACGACGGCGCGCCCGGCACGGTGGGCGTGATCTCGCCGCTCGCGCACGACTACTGCGAGACCTGCAACCGGGTCCGGCTCTCGGCCGACGGCAAGCTCAAGCTGTGCCTGTTCGGCGACCACCTGATCGACCTGCGCACCCCGCTGCGCGCGGGCGGTGGGGAAGCGGCGATCGTCGAGCTGCTGCGCGGCGCGATGCACGTCAAGCCCGAGCGCCACCACCTCGCGCTGGGCGAGACCGCCAGCGCCATGCGCGCCTTCAGCGAGATCGGCGGCTAGCGCGGGCGAAACCGCGCCGCTTCGGCCGCGGTCTCGGCCCGTATGAACCAGCGCACGCTCGGCAACTCGGGGATCGCGGTCGGCGAGATCGGCTACGGCGCGATGGGCCTGACCTGGGCCTACGTCGACGCGAGCGCGGCGACCGGCGAAGCGGACGCGATCCGCCTGATCGGGCGCGCGATCGAGCTGGGCGTGACGCTGTTCGACACCGCCGAGATGTACGGCCCGTTCACCAACGAGACGCTGCTGGGCAAGGCCCTGCGCGGCAAGCGCGACCAGGTCACGATCGCGACCAAGACCGGTATCGTGCCGCACGCCGCGGGCGAGAAGCAGCAGCGCGACGGCCGCCCCGCCACGATCAAGCGCGCGGTCGAGGGTTCGCTCCAGCGGCTGGGCACCGACGTGATCGACCTCTACCAGCTCCACCGCGCCGACCCGGCCGTGCCGATCGAGGAGAGCGTCGGCGCGCTGAGCGAGCTGGTCGCGGCCGGCAAGGTGCGCGCGATCGGGCTGTCCGAGGTCGACGTGCCGACGCTGGAACGCGCGAGCGCGGTGCACCCGCTCGCGACGCTGCAGTCCGAGCTCTCGCTGTGGACGCGCGACGCCCTGGCCGAGGTGCTGCCGTGGTGCACGGCGCACGGCGTGGCCTTCCTCGCCTTCTCGCCGCTGGGGCGCGGCTTCCTGACCGGCCGGCTGAGCCGCGAGGAGATCAAGCCGGGCGACTTCCGCGCCACGCTGCCGCGCTTCCAGGCCGACAACTTCGCCCGCAACGGCGCGCTGGTCGAGCGCATCGCCGCGGTCGCGGCGCGCCACGGCGCGGCCAGCGGGCAGGTCGCGCTGGCCTGGACGCTGGCCCAGGCGCCCAACGTGATCCCGATCCCCGGCACCAAGCGCATCCCTTACCTCGAGGAGAACGCCGCGGCCGCGGACCTGCGCCTGACGGCGGACGACCTGGCCGAGCTCGACGCGATCGGCGCGCCGGCCGGGGAGCGCTACGCCCCCACGACCTGATGCACGGGGTCCGCGCGGCGGTCTTCAGCCGACGGACTTGCGGAAGAAGGCCAGCATCCGGCCCTGCTCGGGCATGATGCGGAACTCCTCGAAGCCCCACGACTTGGCTTGCGCGATGCCCCGGTTGTCGGCCATCGGCAAGAGGAAGGTCAGGGTCTTGATCGCCCGCTTGCGGGCGATGTTCTGCACGTCGGTGACGAGCTGGGTCGCGACCCCGGGCGGGGCGTCGGGACGGGTGCGCAGGGCCTCGATCATCGCCACGTCGACGCCGTTGGCGGCCTCGGGATCGGCGTAGCCGGTCGGAAAGCGGAAGACGAGCTGGACCGTGCCGAGCAGCCCGCTCACGTCCTCGGCGACGAGCACCAGACGCCGCCCGGCCTGCTGCTCGGCGAGCCACTTGCCGACGCGCTGCGACCACGGCTCGCCCGTGGGCGTGGGGCCGCCCACGACGCCGTCGGAGACGAGGCGGTCGGCATCGCGCGGTGACGCGTAACGGATGAAGACCCGGCTCACTGGATGCCGTGTACGAAACGCGGAGACGGTTCTCCCGTCGGGGAGTGAGGGCGGCTTTTCCTGGGTACCGTCCCAGCGAACTTTTACGGAGAAGGAGACCCATGCAGTCCAAGCCGTTCGCGTTACTCGCCGCCGGTGCGATCGCCGTTCTCGTCGCCGCCGGCTGTTCCAAGGGCAGCGACCAGTCGTCGACGACCACGACGACCACCACGAGCGAGTCGGCGGCGCCGGCCGCCTCCGGAGCGTCGTCCGAAGCCTCGGCTTCCGCCGCCGGCGCCTCCCCCGCCGCGTCGAGCGCGAACTCCTCGGCCGGGGCCGCGATGGGCGACGCCGCGCACGGCAAGACGATCTTCAGCGCGAACTGCGCGAGCTGCCACGGCGCGACCGGGAAAGAGGGCGGGGTCGGTCCCTCGCTGACCAACGAGAAGAGCAAGAAGGACTACCAGGCCACGATCGCCTGGATCCACAACCCGCAGCCCCCGATGCCCAAGCTCTGGCCCTCGCCCCTCAACGACAAGGACGTCCAGGACGTGGCCGCCTACGTCCAGAGCCTGTAGCGCGCCGAGGACACCGCTCGCGGTCCACTGAACGCCGCC
>JASLGJ010000472.1 GCA_030150085.1 Candidatus Elarobacter sp.
CTGCGCGCGCTCGCCTTCCGCGTGCGGCGCGCGAGCGGCCCGGCCTTGCCGCCCGGCGCGATCCTGTGGGGCACCTACGGCTTCCCCCGCCCCGACGCCGACGGCGAAGCTGTGCCGGCGGACCTGCGCGACACCGGCTTCACGATCACGATCGACAAGCGCGCCTTCCCCCCCGGCGAGTACGTGGTCGAAGCGCTCGCGGTGCCGGTCGGGCTGCGCGGCTACCTGCGGCCCGAGCCGGTCGCCTCGTTCGCGGTGGACGAGCCGCGGCCGGCGCGCCGGCCGCGCCGCGCGCTGCGGACGGTCAGACCGGCGCCGGGGTCCTGAGCTCGAACGGGGTCGGGGCGCTCAGCACCAGCTCGGGCGAGCCCAGCCGGCGCAACAGGACGCGCACCTGGTGCGGGCCGGGCGCGAGGGGCGGGAGCACGACGCGGGTGGCGAAGCCGCTCCGCTCGAGCGCGGGCAGGTTGAAGGTCGCCGCCACGTCGGGCCGCTCCCAGCCGTAGTCCAGGCGCAGCGCGTAGCGCTCGTCGAGCAGCAGGTAGGCCTCGTCGGCGAGCGTGCCGGCCACGTCGCAGGCCGCCCAGCCGCTGATCTCGATCGCCGGCTGGCCGTCGAGGTCGGCCCGAATCCCGTCGATGCTGGCCATCACGGTGGGGCGGGCGTCTTCGAGGTGGACGCGCTCCAGCTCGACGAAGCCGTCGCCCGGCACGACGCTCAGGCCGGCGTGGCCGTGCACCGAACTCAGGTACGCGCTCACGACCTCGGCCGCCGGGCCGACCCGCGCCAAGCGCCCGTTGTCGAGCCAGGCCACCGTCTCGCAGCTCTCGAGAATGAACGACATGTCGTGCGAGACCACGATCACCGTCGAGTGCGCGTCCCAGAAGCTCTGCAGCCGCTCCTCGCACTTCTGGCGGAACGACTCGTCGCCGACCGAGAGCACCTCGTCGAGGATCAGGATCTCGGGCCGCACGTCGGTCGCGATCGCGAAGCCCAGCCGCGCCACCATCCCCGACGAGAGCGCCTTGACGGGCACCGTGCGGTAGGCCTGCAGCTCGGCGAAGTCGAGGATCGGGTCGATGCGGGCCAGCATCTCCTCGCGCGAGATGCCCAGCAGCACGCCGTAGTACACGATGTTGTCGACCACCGACAAGTCGGTCTCGAAGCCCGCGCCCAGCTCGATCAGGGGCGCGATCTGCCCGTCGACCCGCACCCGCCCCGAGGACGGCTTGAGGATCCGGCAGAGCACCTTGAGCAGGGTCGACTTGCCCGAGCCGTTGGCGCCGATGATGCCGAACTTCGCCCCCGGCTCGATCGACAGGGTGACCTCGGAGAGCACCTGGCGCTTCTGCGGGCGGCGGTAGGAGTTGCGCAGCAGCGCGAACACGGTGCGCTTGAGGTCGTAGTGGAACTCTTCCTGGGTGCGCCGCCAGAGCGTGATCTTCTCCAGCTCGATGACCGGCGGCATCAGATCAGGTCCATGAAGTCGTGCTCGGTCAGGCGGAAGATCGCCGCGCCCGCGACCAGCGCGACCGCCGAGACCAGCAGCGCGTTGAGCATCGCCGTGCCCGAGGGCGGCCCGCTCGAGAACGCGATCGCGCGCACCAGCTCGATGATGTCGGCGACCGGGTTCAGGGTCACCCAGTGGCGCACGTTCGCCGGCACCAGCTCGATCGGGTAGAAGATGGGGCTCGTGATCCACAGCGCGAACACGACCAGCTCGTACAGATACGGCAGGTCGCGAAAGAACACGAACAGCGCCGCCATGCCGAGCGAAAAGCCGACCGTCACCATCAGCAGCGCGAGCGAGGGAACGATCAGGTACACGCAGTGCAGCGGGTCGTGCGAGACGAACAGCGTCACCGCGATCAGCAGCGGGATCACCCCGACCGCGTACTGGAACAGGTTGGCCAGCACCACGCTGAGCGGAAACGCGCTCACCGGCAGGCGCATCTTGTTGAGCAGCGCGCCGCTGGCGACGATGCTCGTGAGCGCCTGGCTGGACGTCTGCGAGAAGAAGTTGAGCACCACCAGGCCGGTGAAGCACGCCAGCACGTAGTTGACGACCGAGTTGCCGTAGAACTTCGCGAACGCCGTGCCGAAGATCGCCGAGTAGATCGCGGTCATGATCAGCGGGTTGGAGAGCGACCAGTAGATGCCCAGCGCCGAGCCGCGGTAGCGGACCTTCAGGCTCCGCACGGCGAGCATGCGCAGGATGTCCCAGTACCGGCGTACGGGCGGGGGTTCGGGATGACGAGGGACGACCCCGCCCCGCGAGGCGTGCGTGGATACCATAGGCCGGGTAGGGAATTCCGCCACGCCGCCGGGAAGCCCTGGATGAGCGGTCGCCGCGCTGACTTTCGTCGCAGCGCCGAGTGACGCATTGCCGGTGCCCGTCACCGCGAAGCACACCTCACGGAGCAGGATTTGATCGTTAAGCAAGCGCGGCTGTGGAGCATCGTGATCGTGATCGTGCTGCCGATCCTCATGAACGCTCCGGTGCTTGCCGACGTGCTCAAGGGCGATTTCATGCTGATCTACGGCGGCTTCGCGTCGCACGTGCAGGCGGGCCCCCTGCCGGGCTACCCGCTGATCGATCCGAGCATCGGGTACGATCAGCAGCCGAACGGTTTCCGGGTCGCGTACGAGCTGCTGCACGGCCGGATCGCGTGGTGGAATCCCTACGAAGGCGTCGGCTTTCCGATCGGCGAGTCGATCGGAAACGCGGCCTTCTTCCCGTTCTCCATCCTGCTCGCTCTGCCGCGCGGCCAGGCCCTGGACGCGACCGCGGTCGAGATCGCGGCCGGGATCGGGATGCTGATGCTGGTCCGCCGGCTCGGGCTGGGCTGGCTGCCCGCGGTCGCGGCGGCGGGCCTGTACGAGCTGAGCGGAACGTTCGCCTGGATCGGCGGCGACGTCGGCAACACCATGCCGTTCCTGGCCTGGCTGATCTACGGCATCGAAGGCGTGCGGCTGGCCGCGCGCCGCGGCCAGCCGTTCGGCTGGGGCTGGATCGCCGGGGCGCTCGCGCTGTCGCTGTACGCCGGGTTTCCCGAGTCGGCGTACCTGAACGGTCTGCTCGCGCTGGCCTGGGCGGTCGTGCGCTTCGTCCAGCTGCCGCTCGAGGAGCGCGGGCTGTACGCGCGCGGCCTGTTCGCCGGCGGGGTGGTCGGCATGCTGCTCGCGGTGCCGATCCTGCAGGCGTTCTACGAGGAACTCACGGTCAGCTTCGCCGGCGCCCACCTGGGCGGGTCGTTCGCCAACGTGGTGCTGTCGGGCGGCGGCGTGCCGATGCTGCTGCTGCCCTACCTGTGGGGCCCGATCTTCGTGAACGGGCCGGTCAGCGATCTGTGGAGCAACGTGGGCGGGTTCCTCGGCACCGGCATCGTCGTGCTCGCGGGCGCCGCGCTGTTCGGGCGCACCGAGCGCGCGCTGCGCTGGGTGCTCGCCGGCTGGACGCTGTTCGGGATCTGCGCGGCGTTCGGCGCGCCGCTCCTCCACGCGGCGTTCGTGCGCATCCCGCTGGTCAACCTGACCGCCTACTACCGCTATCTGCCGCCGTCGTGGTCGTTCGCGCTGGCGGTGCTGGCCGCGTACGCGCTGCGCGACGCGCTCGGCACGGAGCGGGCCGAGCTGGCCAAGCGCTACGCGGTCGCGGTCGTCGCGGTCCTGGCGCTGCTCGGCGCCGCGCTCGTCGGCAACCGCGCGCTGGTCCACACCATGCACGGCCTGGCCGGCGACTGGCTCGTCGGCTCGCTCGGGTTCGGCCTGGCCGTGCTGCTCGCGATCGCGGTCGCGGTGCAGCTGCCCGGCGCGCGGGCGCGGGCGCTCGTGCTCGCC
>JASLGJ010000525.1 GCA_030150085.1 Candidatus Elarobacter sp.
GCCGAATCGACCGTGATCGCGGTGCCGACCGGGGGCGACGGCATCCACCTGGGCAAGGCCAAGCCGATCCCGACGACCGTTGCCGCGCAGCCCGGCCCGGTGCGCATCGACGGCTGCTTCTCCGACGGCCGCGGCACCGACGGCCTGACGGTCGTCCACCACGCGCTGCGGATCGTCAACGGCGGCGACCGCGCGCTCGCGGCGGTGCGGGTGAAGTTCGCCTTCTACGACGCGTTCGGCGACGTCACCGCGATCCGCACCAACATCGCCGAGGCGCACGTCGATCCCGGCCAGACCGCCGACCGCATCAACCTGGCGGAGCTCAGCGACGCCGGCCCGCCGGCGAAGATCGCCTGCAGCGTCGACGCCGTGCGCTACGCCGACGGCACGCTGGCCAAGACCGGCGCCGGCGCGGCCCTCGACACACCCCGTTAGGAACACCACCCGGCGGTGGCCGGGGAACTCGCCGTCATCGTCAGCCGCAGCGCGTGGCATGCTGATCGAGGTAGAGAGCTTCGCGGCAAATCGAGACGGGCTTCCGAGCAGATGCAGGGCTGAGCACGCGCCGACGACCGACGCGGCCGCGAGCAAAACGACCGCTGCTCTCATCCCGAGAACTTCGCGCCGGGGCTCTTCGGCCAGCAACTGCGATAGCTGCGGTTCAGATCCGGCTCACCGATCGCGAAGCAGCTATCCGTCGGCCGGCGTGCCGTATTGCAGTTCCAATACAGGTAAACCCGTTCACCGGGCTGCGGTGGGAGCTGCCGACAGGCCGCACTTTCGATAATGTAGCCGACGCTCTCGCCGGAAGCATCGGCGACTGCGTCCGGATCACCCGAGTGCCAATCAGCTCGGCCCGGGTGTGGACGCACATGGCGACGTTCTTCGCCTAAGTGCTAGCGTGGTGGTTGCCCTTCTCGTGCAGGGTCGCGCTGATCGTGGCGCGCAGGCGCTGGGCGGCGGCGCGAATCTCGTCGGGCGTGATGATCAGCGGGGGGACGAAGCGCAGCGTGTTGCGGCCAGCGGCGTTGATGAAGATGCCGTGGTCGAGGCCGTGCCGCACGAAGTCGGCCGCCGCGTACGGCTCGCGCACCGGCAGGCCGAGCATCAGGCCCTCGCCGCGCGGCTGCTCGAACACCGTGCCGTGCTCGTCCGCGAGCGCGTGCAGCTCGGCGCGCAGCAGCGCGCCGACGTGCGTCACGTGCGCGTCGAGGTCGAGCACGTCGCGGATCGCCAGGTGCTCCAGCGCCGCCGCGGCGGGCACGCACGAGCCGCCGAAGGTCGTGCCGTGGTCGCCCGGGCGCAGCGTCGTCGCGGGCTCGCCGCGCACCACCAGCGCGCCGATCGGCAGCCCGTTGGCGAGCGACTTGGCGAGCGTGAACGCGTCGGGCGTCACGCCGTAGAACTGGTGCGCGAAGAGCCGGCCCAGGCGGCCCATGCCGGTCTGGATGTCGTCGAAGATCAGCAGCGCGCCGCGCTCGTCGCACAGCCGCCGCGCGGCCCGCAGGTACTCCACCGTGGCGGGCAGGATGCCGCTCTCGCCCTGGATCGGCTCAACCAGAAAGCAGGCCGTGGTCTCGTCGATCGCCGCGTCGAGCGCGGCGATGTCGTTGTACGGCACGTGCGCGAACCCGCCCGGCAGCGGCGCGTAGCCCTCCTGGTACTTCGCGCTGTCGGTGGCGGCCAGCGAGCCGAAGGTGCGCCCGTGGAACGAGCCCTTGGCGGCCAGGATCACGTTGCGCTCGGGCTGGCCCTTGCGGTACGCCGTCTTGCGGGCCAGCTTGATCGCGGCCTCGTTGGCCTCGGTGCCGCTGTTGCAGAAGAAGACCGTATCGAAGCCCGACAGCTCGGCCAGCCGGTCGGCCAGCGTGCCCGCCGGCTCGTGGTGGACGAGGTTGGAGACGTGGACCAGCGTCGCGGCCTGCTCGGCGATCGCGCGCGTGATGCGCGGGTGGGCGTGGCCGAGCGCGCAGACCGCGATCCCGGCCACCATGTCGAGGTAGGCGTTGCCCGACTCGTCGTAGAGCCAGCACCCTTCGCCGCGCACGATGTTGAGCGGCAGCCGCCCGTAGTTCGCCATGAGGTGCGGGTGCTGGGTGACGAGCCGCGCCCCGCGCGTCGAAACCGGGATCATAGAACTACTCCTTTGAGCGGACCGCAGCGCAGCGAGGACCGGCAAGGATTCGGCACAGCCGAATCCGGAGGACCGGCAAGGATTCGACGGAGTCGAATCCGGAGGACCGCCGAGGACTTGACGGAGTCAAGTCCGGTAGTGAGCGTTGATGCGCACGTAGTCGCTGGAGAGGTCGCAGCCCCAGGCGGTCGCCGTGGCGTCGCCGATGCCCAGGTCGAGGCGCGCCTCGATCGAGTGGTCCTCGAGCACGTGGTGGGCCTCGGCCTCGCTCATGGCCTCGATCGCGCCGCGCTCGACCCAGGTCTGCTCGCCCAGGTACAGCGACCACGTCTCGGGGTCCATGCCCGCGCCGACCGAGCCGGCGGCGGCGACGATGCGGCCCCAGTTGGGGTCTTCGCCGTAGAGCGCGGTCTTGACCAGCGAGGAGTTGATCACCGCGCGCGCGATCGTGCGGGCCTGCCGCTCGTCGCGCGCGCCGCTGACCCGGAAGGTCAGGGTCTTGGTCGCGCCCTCGCCGTCCTTCACCATCGCGACGGCGAGATCGCGGCAGACCGCACCGAGCGCGGCGCGGAAGCCCGGCGTGGCCGCGCCGCCGCCCGGCTTGGCGCAGGCGTAGACCGCGTCGTTGGTCGACATGTCGCCGTCGACGGAGATCATGTTGAACGTCCCGTCGGCCGCCTCGCGCAGCGCGTCCTGGAGCGACGCGCGCGACACCGCGGCGTCGGTCACCAGGAAGGCCAGCATGGTCGCCATGTTGGGCGCGATCATGCCCGAGCCTTTGGCGATCCCGCCGATCACGTGCCGCGTGCCGTTCTCGTGCCAGGCGTAGGCCGCCATCTTGGGCACGTGGTCGGTCGTCATGATCGCCTCGGCCGCCTCGAACGAGGCCTCCGGGCCTTCGGCGAGCTGCTTGTAGGCGCGGTCGAGGCCTTTGGCGACGCGGTCCATCGGCATGGTCACGCCGATCACCCCGGTCGAGGCGACGACGATCTGGCTCGGGCGCAGGCCGAGCAGGGTCGCGGCGTGGCGGGCGGTGTTCTGCGCGTCGCGCAGCCCGCGCTCGCCGGTGCAGGCGTTGGCGCAGCCGGCGTTGACCACCAGCGCGGCGATCTCGTCGCCGTCGCTTTCCAAATGCGAGGTCGTGACGAGCAGCGGCGCGGCCTTGATCTCGTTGGTGGTGATGACCTCGGCGCAGACGTGCGCGCCCGGCAGCGCGATCAGGGCCAGGTCGGACTTGCGCTTCTTGATGCCGGCGTGCACGCCCGCCAGGCGCACGCCGGGAACGGCGCCCAGGCCGCCCCGGACCTCGATCAGGCGGACGTCAGCGAGCGGCGGTGCGAGCATCGAAACCTTGTTCCTCCGGGAGACCCAGCGCGAGGTTCATGTTCTGAACGGCCTGCCCGGCGGCGCCTTTGCCGAGGTTGTCGATCGCGGACAGGACGTGGATCACGCCGTCGCGCTCGGCGACCGCGAGGTGCGCCTCGTTGGTGCCTTCGAGCGCGGGCAGATGCGGCGCGCGCACGTCCCGGAACACCGTCACGAACGGGTTGGCGGCGTAGAAGCGCTCGTACGCGCTCAGCACGTCCTCACGGCCGAGCGGCGTCTTGGGCACCAGGTAGACGTCCGCCAGGATGCCGCGCCGCAGCGGCACGACGTGGGGCGAGAACACGATCGGCGCGCCGATCCCCGCCGCGCGCGCCTCTTGCACGATCTCGGCGCCGTGGCGGTGGCCGCCCAGACCGTAGGCGCGCACGTCGCCGTCGACCTCGGCGAAGAGCGAGCCGACGCTCGGGTTGCGGCCCGCGCCGGTGATCCCGCTCTTGGCGTCGATCACGACCTGCGCGATGCGCCCGGCGAGCGCTTCCAGCGGCACCAGCGCGAGCAGCGACGCGGTGACGTAGCAGCCGGGGTTGGCGATCAGCCGCGCCCCGGCGAGCTGCGCGCGGTAGCGCTCGGGGAAGCCGTAGACGGCCTGGCCCGCGTTGGCCTCGAGCCGGAAGGCGTCGGAGAGGTCGATCACCCGCGCGCCCGCGGCGAGGAACTTCGGCGCAACCTCGCGCGCCAGGTCGTGCCCGCCGGCCAGGAACACCACGTCGTCCTCGCGCACGCGCGCCAGCGCCGTCCCGCTCTCCTCGAACGCGACGTGCAGGTGCGGCAGCCAGGGGAAGACGTCGGCGACCGGCTTGCCGGCGCTCGAGCGGCTCTCCAAGGTTCCCAGCGCGACCGAGGGGTGACGGTCGAGGAGGCGGATCAGTTCGGCGGCGGCATAGCCGCTGGCGCCGACGAGGTGGGCGGTGATCATGAGCTTCGTTGCATATTTATGCACACCACGCATAATTATGCAAGTATCGCGGTCGCATTAGGCGGCCAGGGGTTCGGCATGGTACGTTCGACCTCTTCGAGTTGCTTCGGCTCGTGCGGTCAGGGAAGCGTCGCCGCGAGGGCCGCCATGGCCGCGCGGGTCGCGGCGATCGAGGCGGCGACGGCCTCGGGGTGGGTCGATCCGGCGGTGCGCTTGCCTTCCACCGAGCCCATGCCGTCGACCGGCGCGCCGGGCACGCCGAGCGCGGCCGCGTCG
>JASLGJ010000011.1 GCA_030150085.1 Candidatus Elarobacter sp.
TCGCCCTCGCCCGAGCCGGGCGAGACGCTGGGGCCCAACGACTACGCGATCCTGGGCGACACGCTGACCGGCAAGAACCTCTCGGGCCAGCCCGAGGACCTCGACGGCCACGTCAACATCATCTACCAGGACGGCACGCTCGCGGGCGACCACGCGCACTACGACGGCAAGCGCTACATCGACGTCACCGGCAACACGTTCTTGCGCAACCGCAACGGCGACACGACTTTCTTCGCCGACGCCGTGCGCTTCGACACCCAGACCCAGAAGGCGCAGCTGATCAACGGCCGCGGGGTGACGACGCAGGGCGTCGAGACCGGCCGGCTGCACTTCACCGCGCGCAACATGGTGACCGACCGCAGCGGCGTCACCCACGGCGACCGGGCCTCGCTCACGACCTGCGAGAACCAGCGCGGCGGCTACCACGTGGAGTCCAAGACGCTCGACGTCTACCCCGGCAACAAGGCCGTGGCGCACTCGGCGGTCGTGTACCTCGGCGCGCTGGCGATCTTCTACCTGCCGGTGGTCGTGATCTCGCTGGCCGCGCAGAAGGCCGGCGAGCGCCGCCCGCCCAGCTTCCTGCCCCTGGTCGGCTACTCGCAGGCCGAGGGCTTCTACGTCAAGGCCCGGCTGGGCTTCGCGCCCAGCGACTACTACTACGGCTACTACCGGGTCGAGGCGTACACCCGGATCGGCTTCGGCTTGGGCTACGTCGGCACGCTCAAGCGCAAGGACGGAAAGCGCCAGACCGACGTCAACTTCTTCCGCCTCAAGAACAAAGTCGACGGCAGCAACAACAACAACTTCGCCCTGACCGACCAGGAGAATTTCTCGCGCTCGCTGCGCGGCGCGTTCGGCTTCAACTACACCGGCAACTACGGGCCGCTGGTGAGCCTGCCCCCGCAGTACGACCTGAGCGCGGCGATCGACCACGGCAACGAGCGCGGCGACCGCCAGAACTACAGCTTCCGGCGCCAGTCGACCGGCTCGTTCTCGCAGACCAACGACTTCGGCTTCACCGACCACCACGCGTTCTCGCAGAAGCTGACCAACGACGTCTCGGTCTCGTACACGACCAGCTTCTCCGACGCGGGCTACGCGGCCGACTCGCGCACCCTGCACTACAACACGCTGACCCACTTCAGCGGCAACTCCTACGACTACGACCTGACCTTCGACAAGTACGCCTCCACGCTGCAGAACAACGTGCAGAAGGAGCCGGAGCTGATGATCCGGCCGCGCAACCCGCTCTTCCCGAACTTCAAGCTGCTCCCGATCACCGCGCAGTACACCGTGGGCGAGTACTCGGACCCGACCGCGGGCGACACCGGCACCGGCCTGACCTCCTCGCGCGCCGAAGGCCGGTTCCAGTTCGGACCGGGGCTGGCGCACGTGCTCGGCAGCGATCTCTCGGCCCAGATCACGGTCCAGCAAGACATCTACGGCACGGGGGACGAGAAGGCCCAGATCGGCCAGCAGGCGACGCTCACCACGCCGCTGTTCGGGCACATCCTCAACACGATCTCGTACAGCGAGTCGCACGTGAACGGCCCGCTGGCCGAGCCGTTCAAGTCGATCGACGTGCTGGGCAACGGCCTCAAGCAGGCCAACGACGTGCTGCGCATCTACAACGGCGACGTCTACTCGCTCTCGCTGACCGCCTCGACCTACTTCAACCGCCAGGCCCAGTCGGTCGGCTACCAGCTCACCTCGCGTCCCTCGCCGCGCTCGACGCTGCTGATCGGGGGCAGCTTCCTGCCCGGCCCCGGCAACGGCTTCGACCGCACCAGCGTGCAGGTCGCGACCCCCTTCGGGCGCGAGAGCGACCTGCAGATCTCGACCTTCGTCGACTGGAAGAACCACGCCCGGCTCGAGAGCAAGAACATCTACTACCGCCACATCGTGGGCGAGTGCTACGAGATCCGGGCCTCGTACAACGAGGACCTCAAGCAGGTCAACCTGACCGTGAGCATCCTGGCCTTCCCCTCGCGCGCGGCCAACTTCGGGATCGGGCAGTCGGCCTCGCTGGGCTCGATCATCCCCCAGAACTTCGCCAACAGCTCGTTCTTCGGGAGCGGCATTCCGGGCAGTCCCTAAAGCCCGATTCGGTGGTAAAGGGTGGCATGAGCACCTACACCCAGCCCTGCGAGTACGCCGAGTGCAACTGCCAGGTCACCGGCGCCGTCCAGGGCGCGGCCTACTGCAGCGAGGTCTGCCGGGAGCGCGACTCGACCGACGAGGAGATGGAGCTGGTCTGCGCCTGCGGCCACCCGCCCTGCGACGCCGAATGAACCTGGACCGCAAGGCACCGGGTAAGGGCACCCTCTAGCCCACCGCGTCAGACGCGCGGCAGCGCGTCCGCCCCTCGTCACGGGCGCGCAGCGCACGTGACCGCCCTCATGGCGCGATCGTGCTTGTATCCGTTGCCTGGCGCTAGGGCGTGCTATAGACCTCGATCCCGTGGATCTGCGCGGAGGGGTTCTGCGCGGTCACCCCGCCGGCCGGCTTGAAGTAGAACTTGTCGTTGCTGACCTGGGTGGTGTCGATCAGGAACGGCGGAGCCGAGGTGTCGCTCGCTCCCTGTGAGCCGAGCGAGTCGTTGACCGTGCCGGTGTTGTCGACGGTGAAGATGTTGAGCGCCCAGTTCGGGGCGATGAACTGGTAGGGCGGGCAGGTCTGGTTGCCGCTGGGCGCGGGCGGCGGGGTCGGCCCGGGCGCCGCCAGGTCGAGGATGCAGCGGTTGAAGCGAACTCCGAAACCGAAGGGCGAGTTGCTGGTCTGGATCGTCGGCAGAAAGGTCAGCGCGCCGGTCGGGTAGGGCCGGGCGATCGGCTGCACGCCGCTCGAGGTCTGCGGGTTCTGGTAGAACTGCAGGAGCTGCGGCTGGGCGGCGTAGTTGGCGCCGCCGCCGACCGCGATGGCGAACGAGTAGTCCTTGTAGTTCGAGTTGTAGCCCAGCGCGACCGGCTCGTTGCCGTTGCCCGACGTGTTGAAGACGATGAGATACGTGTAGTTCTGGAAGTCCGGCTGGCCGTTGGTCTCGAAGTAGACCTCGGTCTGCCCCGACGGAACGATTCCGCCGCCCCCGGGCTCGTTCAGCCCGGTGACCTGCCGCCCGCATCCCAGGTTGAGAACCGCTATCATCGCTGCCAGAACCACTGCCGTACCAAGCCGCCGCACATTTGCCTCCGCGACCGTCACCACGACGGTCGTCGCGTGTGTCTGCGCGTTCGCGCTGCACCTCGCCTTCCCGCTGACCGGCTGGTGGTGGATCGCGCCCTTCGCGCTGGCCGGCCTGTTCGGCGCCTGGAGCGCGCTCCCGCCCGGCCGGGCGGCCCTGGTCGGCTACCTGAGCGGGGTGGTCTTCTTCGCCGCCGGCTTCGCCTGGTTCGCCGAGACCGCGGGCGGGCTGGTGGGGCCGCTCTTCGCGCCCCTGATCGTGCTCGGGCCGGCGGCGCTCGAGGGGCTGGCCTTCGCCCTGGTCGCGCTCCTGGTCTCGCTGGCCGCGCGGCGCTGCGACCCGCGGGCCGTCCCGCTGGCGGCCGCGGCGGCCTACGCGCTGGCCGAGCAGCT
>JASLGJ010000025.1 GCA_030150085.1 Candidatus Elarobacter sp.
TCTTTCAGCGGGCGGAGACCCTTCGCTGTGTTTCAGCGCGAAATTGCGATGCTCGTTAACAAGGCAACCCCCCAAGCTCACTGACGCCATGCGCGGCACCCGGTCAACCGCGTTCCCGAACTCCCCGCCGAATCACGATCCCATCCCGCCCAGGCACGCTAACCGCCTCATCGGCCCGAACCAAGTCCGCCATCGCCTGCTGCAGCTCATCCCGGCTCGGCGCGGCGACCGCTCCGGCCTTCTGCATGGCTGCCTCGACCAGCATCATCGCCGCATCGACCGTGAGCACCGGCATGTCGGCCGCCTTCAGCCGCCCCACGAGATTGCGCTGCTCGGCGTATCCCTCGCGGCGCAGGATGTCGCGCAGGATCGCCAGCCGCTTCTCCTTGCCGTGCGTGCGGCTCCAGATGAGGTCGCCCAGCGCGTCGTTGACGAACCCCGGCGCGAACAAGTCGCGGCACTCTAGCGGGTCGACGTCGTTCGCGATCGCCGCGATGAGGTCTTCCACGGTCCAGACGCTGACCTTGTGGATCCGAATCTCGCCTATCAGGTTCGCGCCATCGCTGAACGCGGGGCCCACGATGACGGCGGATTCCGCGCCGAGCGCATCGCGAAACTTGGCCGGCTCTTCCGGCCGCGCCAGCTTGACCACCCCGTCGCCACGCGCCGTCTTGCACTCCAAGACCGCCCGGTACGAGAGCGGCCCGAGCGGCGCGTCGAGCGTGCCGTCAGGCTCGTAGTTGCCGCCGAGGTGCGCCACGACGAACCCGAGCAGCGCGAACGCATCGCACACCGCGAGCTCGAACGCCGTCGGATCCTCCCCCGTCGACAAGGAGCGCAGCCGCTCCGAGATCGCCTCGAGATCGGCCCGGCTGGTATAGCGCGGCCGCGGCGGCAGCGCGAAGCTCGGCCAGTCGTCGGGCGGCCGATTGATCCGAAACAGGTCACCGGTCGTGCTCTGCACGACGAGCGGCCGGTTTCCGCGCACGATCGTTCTCGCGATGTACTGCGTTAGCACCGCATCGATCCGCTGTCCCGTCGTCCCCGGCTTCAGCAGCCCGCGCCGTACCGCTTCGGTCGCGATGTCCGCAACCTTGCGAGGCTTGCCATCGGCCAACACGCTGACCACCGCACCGATCACGTCTTGACCCGCCGCACGGTCGAGCAGCGGGACCAAGCCGGGTTCGAACCGTTCTCCGGACAGCGCATCCTCTCGCATCGCCAGCGGTGTGGTACGCCGAGTAGTCAAGTTCCTGTTTGTCTACTGACTAAAGTTGCCGAGCACTTGCGACGATACGGATCGAGATGGAAACCGTCATCGAGTCGTCGCTGCCGCCGCGGACGCGAGCGGCCGTCCTGGCCCACTACGAGCACGCCGCCGGACTGATCGCGCTCGACTTTCCGCTCGCGCCGGTCGTCGCGCTCGGCTACCCCAAGGGCTTCGGAGAGGACCCGAGCTACACCGCGTCCTGGCACAAACCGCTCCCCAAGACGATCCCGTACGTCGACGTCGGCCCGGCCGACGCGCCCAAGCGGTACGCGGCGATCGACCGCAACGCGCTGCTGTGGCTGGTCCACCGCGGCGCGGTCGGGTTCGAGTCCTGGACGCCCAGCCCGCGCGACCCCGAGAGCGTGGGCTACGCGCGCGTCCTGCTCTCGCCGCGCAACGGCGCCACGCAGGAGCAGCTCGCGTACGCGATGCTCGCCATGCGGACCCAGTTGTTCGAGCGCCACGCCGAGGCGATCGCGGTCCTCGACGGCCGGCACGGCGCCGCACTGTTCGTTCCGTTCGCCGACCTCTCGTCGTACGAGGCGGTCCGGCCGTGGCTGCACGCCGTCGCGAACGCGGCCGCGGAACGCAGCCCGGCGCTGCTCACCACCGACACGCACCCCAAGGAAGCGCGCATCCACATCGCGGTCTCGTCCAACGCGGTCGGCCGCTGCAGCTCGCTGCCCTACACGCTGGCGGGAACGCCCGAGCTCGGGATGGTCACGCCGATCGACTGGTCGGAGCTGGGCTCGCTCCACAACGGCACGATCACCGCGGCCAACAGCACCAAGCGGCTGGCGCTGGGCGACCGCTTCGCGCAGGAGGCAACCGTGATCGGCTCCCAGCCGTTCGCCAACGTCCGCACCTGAGTCCCGACAGCCGGTGTCGAAGACAGCGGCGTGATCATTCACCTCGTGGACGGCACGTACGAGCTCTTTCGTCACTACTTCGCGCTCCCGTCACCCACGCCGCGGGCGCGGGCAGCTTGGCGGGGTTGTGCCAGTACAGGCGCTGGAGCAGGCTGTAGCCGAGCTGGTCGATCAGCCGCAGCAGCACCCGTCCCTGGTAGAGCGATTGCGCGGGCGCGCCGGGGATCCGTGCGCGCAGGGGCCGGGCCGGCGCGGGCGCGAAGCGGCCGACCGTGGCCAGCGTCAAGAACATCGAGCGCGCGATTCGCGATCGGGAGGGATTCGACGTCGCGATTCGTTCGAGCGGCGTGAACCTGCGCAAGCTGCCGCCGTACGATTACGGCCGCGCCGC
>JASLGJ010000138.1 GCA_030150085.1 Candidatus Elarobacter sp.
GCGGGTCGGGCGGGGGCGGCGTGCCGAGCGCGAGCACGGCGTGCCGCCCGACCGCCACGGCCTCGCCGTGCGCGGCGATACACGCCCAGCCGGCGGCTTCGCGGCGCAGGTCGACGACGTCGGCGACGAGCGGGTCGATGACGTGGCCGGCCTCGCGCGCGGCGGCCAGCAGCGCGCCGACGTAGGCCCCGAACAGCCGGCGCGGCGCGTACGGCGCCGAGGGCAGCGCGTCGGCGTCGATCCCGGCCTCGTCGCGCAGCCAGCGCGCGAACGCGCCCGGATCGTCGGGAAACGCGCCCATCGCGCCGGCCGGCACGTTGAGCAGCGCCTCCCCGTGGCTGGCCGCGTAGGCCAGCCCGGTGCCGAACGCGCCGCGCCGGTCGAGCAGGGCCACGCGCAGCGGGCGGGGGGCGAGCCGGGTGGCGTTGAGCGCGACCAGGGTGCCGGAGAACCCACCTCCGATCACCGCCACGTCGTACGGCGTCACCTCAGCACTCCACGACGCCGACGGCCAGGCCGCCGAGCGATGTCTCCTTGTACTTGGCCTGCATGTCCAGACCGGTGCGGTACATCACGTCGATCACCTGGTCGAGCGAGACGTGGTGCTCGTCCTCCTCGCTCATCGCCATGCGCGCGGCGTGGATGGCGCGCACCGCGCCGACCGCGTTGCGCTCGATGCACGGAATCTGCACGAGGCCGCCGATCGGGTCGCAGGTCATCCCCAAGCTGTGCTCCATCCCGATCTCGGCCGCGTACTCGACCTGCTCGTTGCTGCCGCCCAGCGCGGCGACGAGCCCGCCCGCAGCCATCGAGCAGGCCACCCCGACCTCGCCCTGGCAGCCCACCTCGGCCCCGGAGATCGAGGCGTTCTCCTTGTAGAGCGCGCCGATCGCGGCCGCGGTGAGGAAATAGCGGAACAGCCCCTCGGGGGTCGGCTTGGCGGTGTAGCGCTCGTAGTAGTGGCCGACGGCCGGCATGATGCCCGCCGCGCCGTTGGTCGGCGCGGTGACGACGCGCCCGCCCGCGGCGTTCTCCTCGTTGACCGCGATGGCGATCACGTTGACGTAGTCCATCGCGCCGAAGCCGTCGTCGCCGCCGGTCGCCGCGACCAGCTTGCGGTACAGCCGCGGCGCGCGGCGGCGCACGTTGAGCCCGCCGGGCAGGATGCCTTCGGTCGAGAGTCCCCGCTGCGCGCAGCGCTTCATCACGTCCCAGATCGTGTCGACGTACGCGCGCAGCTCGGCCTCGGGGCGCGCGGCGCGCTCGTTGGCCAGCACGACCTCCCAGATCGCCAGGCCCTCGCGGTTGGCTATCGCGAGCAGCTCGGCGGCCGAGGCGAACGGGTACGGCTGCGGTGCGGCGGCGCAGTCGCCCGTCGCCGGCACGCCGCTCTCGGTCTCGACGAAGCCGCCGCCCACCGAGTAGTACACTTCACCGTCGAGCGGCGCGCCGGCCTCGTCGAAGGCGCTGAGCCGCAGCGCGTTCGAGTGGTGCGGGAGCGTCTCGCGGCTGCGAAACACCAGGTCCGTCGCTTCGTCGAACGCGATCCGCCGCGTGCCGTTCAGGCGCAGCGCGCGCTCGGCCCGCACCTGCGCGACGACGCGCTCGGCCTCGGCCGGATCGGTCGCGTCGGGGCGCAGCCCTTCGAGTCCGAGCAGCACCGCGCGGTCGGTGCCGTGCCCGCGCCCGGTCAGCGCCAGCGAGCCGTACAGCTCGACCAGCACGCGCGCGGTGCGCTCCAGCAGGCCGCGCTCGGCCAGGCGCGCGGCGAACGTGCCGGCCGCGCGCATCGGCCCGACGGTGTGCGAGCTCGACGGCCCCAGCCCCACCTTGAACAGGTCGAAGAAGCTCGTCCTCACCGCGCGGCGCCTTGCGCCTCCAGCCCGCGCACGGTCCGGGCGCACGGCGCGCACAGCGTGGGGTGCTCGGGGTCGCTGCCCAGCGGCAGGTACTTCCAGCAGCGCTGGCACTTCTCGCCCGCCGCGGGCACGACGTCGACGCGCGGCCCGGCGCCGTCCTCGCCCGCGCCCAGCTCGGCACCCGCGGCGAGCTCGCGCAGCGCCGAGACGACCAGCGCCTCGCGCAGGCTGTCGCCCAGCCCCGCGAACCGCGCGTGGAGCGCCGCCGGCACGGTCACCAGCGCGTCGAGCTGGAAGTCGCGCGTGCCCTCCCGGGCCGCCACCTGGCCGCGCAGGCGCTTCAGTTCGTTCCACAGCTCGAGCTCGCCGGCGCCGGAGGCGGGGCGAAAAACGTGGCCCTTCTTCGGCAGCGCCAGATCGAAGACCGACGCGACCGTGCCGCGCAGGTCCTCGGGCAGGCTCTGCCAGGCTTCCTCCGCGGTGAACGAGAGGATCGGCGCGAGCAGCACGCACACGGTGCGGAAGATCTCCAGCAGCGCGGATTGCGCGCTCGCCCGCCGCGCGGGAGCACCCGAGTAGAGCCGGTCCTTGAGCGCGTCGACGTAGAACCGCGACAGGTCGTCGACGTCGAAGCGCTGGATCGCGACGTACGCATCGTGCAGGCGGAACGCGCGGTAGTGCTCGGCCACCTCGCCCGCGAACGCCTCGAGCGCGGCGAGCGCCAGCTGATCGAGCCGCTCCATCCGCTCGTACGGCACGACGGTATCGCGCGTCAGACCGTGCAGCGAGCCCAGGAACCAGCGCAGGCGGTTGCGCAGGTTGCGGTAGACGTTGGCGACGTTCTCCAGCGTGCTCGCGCCCAGGCGAATGTCGCCGGTGAACTCGGTCGAGGCGACCCACAGGCGCAGCACGTCGGCGCCGTACTTTTGCATCGCCTCGTCGGCGCCGATGTAGTTGCCGGCCGACTTGTGCATGGCGCGGCCGTCCTGATCGACCACCCAGCCGGTCGAGATGACCTGCTTGTACGGCGGCGCGCCCTTGGTCGCGACCGCGGTGATCAGGTTGGAGCGAAACCAGCCGCGGTACTGGTCGCTGCCTTCGAGGAACGCGTCGGCCGGAAAGGTGCCCACCCGGTCTTGGATGACCGCGCGCCAGCTCACCCCCGACTCGAACCAGATGTCGACGATGTTCGACTCCTTGCGGACGTGCCCGCCGCCGCACTTGGGGCAGCTCCAGCCCGGCGGCAGGAACGCTTCGACCGGCTCGGTCCACCACACGCCCGCGCCGTCCTTGCGAAAGCGCGCCGCGGCGTTGCGCGCGACGGCCGGGTCGAGCGTCGACTCGCCGCAGTCCTCGCACACCACGGCCGGGATCGGCGTCCCCCACACGCGCTGGCGCGAGAGGCACCACTCGGGTGGTTGTCGACGATCTGCGTCATGCGCGTCTCGCCCCAGCCCGGCAGCCAGCTCACGCCGGGAAGCTGCTGCTCGATCGTGCGGCGCAGCCCGTTGGCGTCCATCGCCAAGAACCACTGCGCGGTGGCACGGTAGATGACCGGGTTCTTGCAGCGCCAGCAGTGCGGGTAGCTGTGCTCGTACGAGGCCGCGTACCAGAGCATGCCGCCCTCCCGCAGGCCCGCGACGATGACCGGGTTGGCGTCGAACACCTGCAGGCCCGCGTACGGCCCGGCGCCCTCGTCGAACACGCCGCGGGCGTCGATCGGGACCAGCGTCGGCAGCCCGAAGCGCTGGCCGGTCTCGAAGTCGTCCGGCCCGCTGCCGGGCGCGGTGGTGACCGCGCCGGTGCCGGTGTCCAGCTCGACGTAGGGGGCGTCGACCAGCAACACGTCGCGGTCCATGAACGAGTGGCGCAGCGACGCGCCGACCAGTGCCGAGCCCGGCACCTGCGCCAGCAGCGTCGCGCGCGCGCCCGGCACGAGCGTGAACACGTCGGCCGCGCGGTCGACCGCCAGCACCAGCAGCTCGCTGGGCGCACCCTCGCGCTCGACCCGGTAGATGCCGTACGCCGCGTCGGCCGCGAACGCCAGGCCGACTACGCCCGGCATCGACCAGGGCGTCGTGGTCCAGCACACCACCGAGAGCCGCTCGCCGCCGTCCAGCGCGTCCTCGCCTTGCACGGTTCCTTGGGCGCGCGCTCGGCCCACGATCTCCGCCCGCTGTTCGGGCGTGCCGGGGAAGCGGATGTAGATCTGGTGCGAGGTCTGTTCCTTGTACTCGATCTCGGCGTCGGCCAGCGCGGTCTCGTCGTACACGCACCACTGGGTCGGGCGCAGGCCCTTGTAGGTCTGCCCGGCCGCGGCCAGGTCGGCCAGCGTCTCGACGATCGCTCCCTCGTACGCCGGCACGATCGTCATGTACGGGTCGTCGAAGTGGCCGAAGAGGCCCATCCGCAGCATCGAGGCGCGCTGGCGGTCGAGCCAGGACAGGGCGCGCTGCCTGCACTGCTCGCGCAGCTCCAGCGGGTCGATCTCGTGGTGCGAGCGCAGGCCCAGGTGCTTGAGCGTCTCGCGCTCGATCGGCAGCCCGTGCATGTCCCAGCCCGGGATGAAGTCCGCCCAGCGCCCGTCGAGCAGGTTGATCTTGACCAGCGCGTCCTTGAGGATGCGGTTGAGGAAGTGCCCCATGTGCAGCTCGCCGTTGGCGTACGGCGGGCCGTCGTGCAGGATGAAGGGCGAGCCCGAGGTGTTGGCCGCGAGGCGCTTGCGGTAGGTGTCTTGCTCGGCCCACCAGCGCACCCGGTCCGGCTCGCGCTTGGGTAGCTCGGCCCGCATCGGAAAGTCGGTCTTGGGCAGGTTGAGGGTCGAGCGGTAGTCGCGCGCGGTCTCAGGCATCAGTCGCGGTCTTCGACGCCCGGCCCACGTCTTCCAGGCGTTCCTGCCGCGCCCGGGCGGCCCGCTTCCGGGCGGCGGAACCTGCCGGCTTGCCGGGCGGGCTCGCGCGGGTCACCCCGGCGAACCGAGAGTTCGGCCCGGTGCGAGGACTACCGGAACGCACTCTCAAAGCGCGCCTCGCACAGAGCTACCAAGGTACCGGAGGGCTGCACATGGGGACCAAGCATACGGTGGACATTTATTTGACCGGAGTGTCGTCCAGCGTCGTCGCGGCGAACCCCGAGGACACCGTGCAGTGGTCGTGTCCGAGCGGCCCCTCCGATTCGGTCGACATCGGTTTCGCGAGCGGGGCCAGCATCACGTTCACCAGCAGCAACCCGTTCACGTCGAGCGTCGAGGGCGGCATCGACATCACGAACAACGGCACGAGCTCCACCTACACGATCTCCAGCGGAGCGCAGGGCACCTACTCGTACTCGGTCGTCACCAAGTACGAGGGCGCGACGTACGAAACGTACAGCGCGAGCATCCAGGTGACCGACGACATGATCATGAGCACCGGGGACGGCGGCGTCGTCGAAATACCGATGCCGACGGTGACCGGCGACTCGTAGAGCCGAGCGGCGCGCGGGTTACGCCGCGGCGCCGGCCTCGAGATCGCGCGCCCGGCGCTCCTGGCTCCAGCCCTGGCGCAGCAGGAAGGCGCCGACGACCACGTACCAGCCGTAGGTCCAGGTGTGGGTGGCGGCGGTGACGAGCACGCCGGCCGCGACGAACAGCAGCGCGAAGGCGGTCGCGGTGCGCGCGGCGATCACGGTCGCGCCGGCGCGGTCGCGGCGGGCCCGCCAGAGCAGCGCGCGCAGCACCCGGCCGCCGTCCATCGGGTAGGCCGGGACGAGGTTGAACAGCGCCAGCACGCCGTTGGCCAGCGCGAGGTAGGCCACCGCGATGCCCAGCGGTCCGTCGCCCGCGCCGGGCAGGAGCCGTTCGAGCGCCATCAGCCCGCCGAACGCGGCCAGCCCGAGCAGCGCGCTGGCGGCCGGGCCGGCCAACGCGATCAGCGTCTCGGCGGCCGGCGTGGGCGGCTCGCGCTCCAGCGTCGCGACGCCGCCGAACAGGAACAGCGTGATCGCGGCGGTGCGCACGCCGAAGCGGCGCGCGGCCAGCGCGTGGGCCAGCTCGTGCGCGATCACGCAGGCGAACAGGGCCAGCGCGCAGAGCGCGGCGAGCCGCAGCCCGACCGCGCGCGAGAGCGCCAAGGTCACGAACGCGTAGACGGCGAGCCACGAAACGTGGGCGCCCACCCGAATGCCGAACAGCCGGCCCACTGTAAACGTCGCGCCCGCCACGAGGACGCCGCTTCGCGCGCTAGCGGTCGGAGCCTGCCGCCTCGTGCGTGGCGCGCGTCACGAGTTCGTTCAAGACGTCGAAGTTGCGCTCGGCTAGCCGCTCCACTTCGGGACCGATCGCGCGCAGGTGCGCGGCCAGCTCGTCCCGCCGCGCCCAGGCCTCGTCGACCCGGCGCGCGATCTCGTCCGGCTTGGGCGGCGTCTCGCCCGGCACGAACAGCGGCCCGATCGGGTAGCGCAAGTCCTCGCACAGCGCGACGATCTTGGGATCGTAGGGCAGGGCCAAGAACGGCACGCCCAGGCGCGCGGCGATGATCAGCGCGTGCAGGCGCATCCCGATCACCAGCGCAGCGCGCCCGATCACCTGCGCCGCTTGGCCGAGCGGGTAGTCGGGCAGCAGCACCGGGGTCGAGGCGCACTTGCGGATGATGTTGGTCGAGACTTCCGCGTCGGGCGGGCCGCCCAGCGGCAGGAAGGCGACCCGCGCGCCGTGCTTGCCGGCCAGCCGGTCGAGGCCCTGGGCGAGCGCTTGCGCGGTCGCGTCGGCGCCCTGCCACTTGCGCGCCGACACGACGACCAGCGGGGCGTCGTCGCCGGCCAGCCCTTCGGCGGCGAAGTCGAGCGGCTCGCCGCCCGGCTCGAACAGGAAGACCGGGTCGGCGGTGCGCTCGACCGGCACCCCCGGCACCAGCGAGCTGAGCAGCGCGCGCGAGCGCTCGTCGCGCACCGTCGCGGCGCTCAAGCCCTTGCAGAAGTTGCGCACCATCGCGCGGCCCCAGAAGTCCAGCGGCCCGATCGACTGGGCGAACACCATGGTCGGTTTCCCCGCGCTCACCGCTTTGCGAATCACCCCGCTGTAGTAGAGCAGGCTGCGCAGGCTGGTGACGTTCTGCAGCAGCCCGCCCCCGCCCGAGAGCACGACGTCGGCCCGCTCGATCGCCTCGCGCACCCGCCCTACGTCCATCCGCGGGGTGGCCTCGACGCCGTAGGCGCGCGCGGTCTGGGCCGGGTCGCCCGAGAGCACGTCGACCGCGCAGTCCGGCCAGCGCGCGCGCAGCTTGTCGACGATCACCTCGAGCAGCGCCTCGTCGCCCAGGTTGCCGAAGCCGTAGTAGCCGCTGAGCAGGAAGCGCGTGCCCACCGCCGCCCCGCCCGCCGTCATGCCGCCGCGGCCGGGCGCCAGCGCCGGTACAGCGCGACCGCGACCGCCCCGATCAGGATCCCGATCAGCGCGCCGTTGACCAGCCGCAGCGCCGAGACGCCCAGCGCGGTGTGGAGGTGCGAGAACGTGTCGACCACGTCGGCCAGTCCCAGCCCGACCGCCAGCGCGAACAGCCAGCCCCAGCGCGCGCGGTCGACCGGGACCAGCGCGGGGAGCAGCATCAGGGCCGGGAAGCCGATCAGGAACTCCTTGAGCCGCGGGCGCACCTGCAGCAGGGTGGTCAGGTGCGCCCGCAGCGCCAGCTCGAAGGCCGAGGGCGCGATGTCGCTCTGGTTGCCGCTGCGCGCCAGCAGCAGGTAGCCCGCGCCGAGCAGCACCACGCCGGCCGCGAGCTGCAGCACGGTCACCGGCTGCACCGCGAGCGCGCCCGCTTCGACCCGCGAGCCCCAGCGGCGGGTGAACACGTAGAGCAGCAGCGCGAGCAGCGGCGGCAGCGCCAGCACCAGCTTCACCCCGCTGAAGCGGTCGATCTCGGTCATGGTGAGCGGGGTGGAGAGCAGACCGATCACCACCAGCGCGCCGCCCAGCGTGACCAGCGTGGCGATCGCGACGACGCGCACGCCGTCGAGCAGCGCCGCGCCCAGCGAGGGCGCGCGCGGCGCGCGGTAGGCCGGCGCGATCGCGGCGAAGCCGGCCAGCGGGAACGCGATCCCCCCGCCCAGCGCGAGCAGCTTGCGCACCGCCATGTCGTGGTGCAGCGCGAACCCGGCCAGCACCAGCGCGACGTCGGCCGCGGCGAACGCGATCAGCCAACGCCGGTCGCCGATCCCGAACTCGGCCAGCAGCAGCAGCACGACCGCCGGCACGGCCAAGGAGGCCAGCGCGATCTCCCACGGGCGCGTGACGAAGCGGTCGAACGGCGACGCGCTGCCCGTCTGGAGCCCCGCGCCGCGCAGGCCGAGCGCGATGCGCCGCACCAGCTCGACGTTGGTGGCCTGGATCGAGAGGCCGCCCCACTGGTGCGCGAAGGGCCGGAAGTACACCACCCGCACGTTGCGCTCGCGCGCGCCGAGCAGGTAGCGCTGCACGATCTCCTCGGGCTTGAGCTTGTCCTGCTCGGCTTTCGCGATGGCCTGCACGCGCACGGTGCGGTCGGGCAGGCCTTGCGCCAGCGTCTCGCTGCCGGCCTGGTTCTGCTTGGCGTCGTAGGTCTCGATCGTGCCGAACGCGAGCTTGTGCGCGCGCAGCGTGTTCGCCGTGTCGGGGATCGCGTCCGGATACCCGAGCACCTGGTTGCGCAAGCCGAAGAACACGATCGTGTGCGCGTCGTGGTGCGTCACCGCGTCGGCCACGAGGGCTTCGATCTGCGGGGCTTTGAGGCGCTCGTCGTTCTCCAGGCGGGGCAGCAGCTTGAGCCCGAGCTGGTGCGCCAGCGCGACGCGGTCGCCCGGCAGGCCCAGGCCGACCGCGCCGAAGTAGTCCGCCTGGGTGCGGATCGCGAACACCGCCGGCTTGGCCGCGCGCAGCAGGTGCACCGAGCCGGGGCTGAACTTGAGCCGGAGCTGGCGCGCGTAGCGGGCCGCGGTCGCCGGATCGTACGCGATCAGGTACACCTCGTCGGTGCGCAGGCGGTTGCCCGCCGCGAGCCGGGCGAAGACGGGATCGCGGAAGCCGGTCAGGCGGGCCTGGTTGAGCAGGGTCGTGCCGGAGTATGCCGCCGCGCCGGGTGAGGACGCGACTTGGCCGCCGAGCTCTTCCTGCACCGCGAGCGAGGTGAGCCCGGCCCGGCGCAGCGCGATCAGGAAGATGCGCTGGTCGTAGCCGTACGAGCGCGCGAGCGACTGGAAGTCCTGGTCGTCCAAGGCGATCTCGACCCGCGTCGCTCGCTGCTCGTGGCGCTCGCGCCGCAGCGCGACGAACAGGGACGCGACCAGACCGAGGGCGAGAACGATCAGCAGGAGGCGGCGGTAGGTCACGTCCGCGCGTGTTCGCGCCGAAAAACAGGAAGGCCCGCCGTGAGGCGAGCCTTCTGCCGTCGCGTAGCAGGTTTCCCTACTACCGGGTGTGGGCGACGATTCGTTCGTGCCGCTTGGCACGCTGCCCACACGAGCGATGAGACCGGATTGGAAACACCCTTTCCGAATCCCTCGGCGCGCTAAACGTCGGCGCGTTAAAAATCGGTCAACCGTTCGTTTGCGAAGCCTTTACGAACGCCACGCCGGCGCGCGCTTGGCGACGAACGCGGACATGCCTTCCTGCGCGTCCTCGGCCAGCGCGTTCATCGACATCACTTCCTTGGCGTAGGCGTAGGCCTTGGACTGGTCGAGGTCGATCTGGGCGTAGAACGCGGCCTTGCCCAGACCGACCACGAAACCGGCCGAGGACGCGATCCGGCGCGCCAGCGCGAGCGTCGCGGCACCCAGCTCCGCCGCCGGAACGACGCGGTTGACCAGCCCCCACTCGGCCGCGGTGCGGGCGTCGACCGGCTCGCCGGTGAGCAGCATCTCCATCGCCCGCTTGCGCCCGATCGCCCGTGTCAGCGCGACCATCGGGGTGGTGCAGAACAGACCGATCTTCACCCCCGGCGTGGCGAAAGTGGCCTGCTCCGAGGCGACGACCAGGTCGCAGGTCGCGACGAGCTGGCAGCCCGCCGCGGTCGCGATGCCGGCCACCTCCGCGATCACCGGCTGCGGGATCGCCTGCACCGTTTCCATCAGCCTCACGCAGGTGTCGAAGGTGCGCCGATAGTCGTCGACGCTGCGCTCGAGCATCTCGCGCAGGTCGTGCCCGGCGCTGAACGCGGGCCCGACGCCGCGCAGGATCACCGCCTTGAGCGAACGGTCGGCGCCGATCGTCTCGAGGGCCGCGGTCAGCTCGCGCATCACCTCGAACGAGAGCGCGTTGCGCTTCTCGGGCCGGTTGAGCGTGACGGTCGCGATGCCTTCGGCATCCTCGACCACGACGTGCTGCTGCGCGGACGTGACGGACATGAGGCGTCTCCTAGAAGGTCGGGCTGGGTGCGGGCACCGGGCTTGCCATGTGACCGCCCTTGCGGCGGTGATGTTTGCCGGACGAGCCGGTCGCGGCGCCCGGGGCGGGCGAGGTTCCCCCATCGAGAGCGGAATGGTCCAGCGCGAACCCCGTATCGAGGCCGCCTTGTCTGACGGCAGAGCCGCTCTCGCGCTTGGCGGCGTGGGCGCCCATCTTCGCGGCGTCGGAGGCGCAGGCGTACTTGCCGTGCTTGGTCTTGCCGTAGTACGCGGTACCCGGCAGGTGGTAGACCTTGGTCTCGGTGTTGACCCACACCACCGGGTCGCCGGCGGCGCAGGTCACCCCGGCCGGGGACGTCGCGTCCGCCGTACCGGCGGCGGGGTGCTTGGCCGCCGTCGCACCGGACGGGATTGCGAGGGCGAGCGCGAGCGCGAGGAGCGGAGCGAATCGTTTCACGAGCGGACCTTTCCCGGCGAAGAGGACGTGCCCACGCCTACGACCTCGGACGACGCGGGCCTCTCGCTCGGCCCGCGGCGGCACGCTGCGGCGGGCCGGGCGAGACCGGCCGCGAAGGCGAGCCCATGCTTTCTTCAGACGAGGTGAAACGAGCCGTCGCGTACGCCGCGGTCGACCGTTACGTAGAGGCCGGCACGTGCATCGGGCTGGGGACGGGAACCACCGCCAAGTGGGCCGTCGCGCGCGTCGGCGAGCGGATCGCGGCCGGCGAGAAGATCGTCGCGGTCGCGACCTCGCTGGAGACCGAGCGCCTCTGCGCCGCGGCCGGGGTGCCGCTGGTCGGCCTGGGCGAGCGGCCGGTCGAGGTGGCGCTCGACGGGGCCGACGAGGTCGCGCCGGACTGGTCGCTGACCAAGGGCGGCGGCGGCGCGCTGTTCCGCGAGAAGGCGGTCGCGTACGCCTCGGGCCTGTTCGTCGTGGTCGTCACGCCCGAGAAGCTCGTGCCGCACCTGGGCGCGTTCCCGACCCCGGTCGAGGTCGTGCCGTTCACCGCCGCGATGCTGCCCGAGGTGCTGGTCGAGACGTTCGAGGACACCTTTCCCGCCTTGACGGTGCGGCTGCGCGGCGGCGACACGCCGTTCGTCACCGACAACGGCAACTACATCCTGGACTGCGCCTTCGGCCCGATCGACAACCCGCTCGAGCTCGACGACGAGATCCGCCGCATCCACGGCGTGGTCTGCACGGGCCTGTTCGTCGACCTCGCCAAGGCGGTGCTGGTCGGCGAGCCCGACGGAACGGTGCGCGCGATACCGCGTCCCTGGTAGCGGCTCGGCCGGCGATGGCGGGCGCGAAGCGCGGCGGCTACACCGCCGCTGCGATCGCCTTTCCGACCTCTTCCGTCGTGGCGGTGCCGCCGATGTCGCGCGTGCGCGGGCCGCTGGTCAGGACGGTCTCGATCGCGCGCACGACCGCGGCCGCGGCGTCGGGGTGGCCGAGGTGGTCGAGCATCAGCGCGCCCGACCAGATCTGGCCGATCGGGTTGGCGATGCCGCGGCCGGCGATGTCGGGCGCCGAGCCGTGGACCGGCTCGAACAGCGAGGGGAAGGCGCGCTCGGGGTTGAGGTTGGCCGAGGGGGCGATGCCGATCGTGCCGGTCACCGCCGGGCCCAGGTCGGAGAGGATGTCGCCGAACAGATTCGAGCCGACCACCACGTCGAACCAGTCGGGGTGCTGCACGAAGTGCGCGGTCAGGATGTCGATGTGGTACTGGTCGGTCTTCACCTCGGGGTAGTCGGCGGAGACCGCCTTCACCCGCTCGTCCCAGTACGGCATGGTGATCGCGATGCCGTTCGATTTCGTGGCCGAGGTGAGGTGCTGCTTGGGCCGCTTGCGCGCCAGCTCGTAGGCGTAGCGCAGGATGCGGTCCACCCCGCGCCGGGTGAAGACCGACTCCTGCATCACCGTCTCGGCCGCGGTGCCCTCGAACATCCGCCCGCCGATCGAGGAGTACTCGCCCTCGGTGTTCTCGCGCACGATCCACATGTCGATGTCGCCCGCGCTGCGCCCGGCCAGCGGCGAGGTGATGCCCGGCATCAGCCGGACCGGGCGCAGGTTGACGTACTGGTCGAACCCGCGCCGCATCGGGATCAGCAGGCCCCACAGCGAGACGTGGTCGGGCACGTTCGGAAAGCCGACCGCGCCGAAGAAGATCGCGTCCGCACCCTTGATCTTCTCCAGCCCGTCGGCGGGCATCATCGCGCCGGCGGCGGCGTAGCGCTCGCAGCTCCAGTCCTCGTGCTGCCAGTCGAAGCGCAGGCCGTGCTTGGCGGCGACCGCGTCGAGCACGCGGATGCCCTCCGGCACGACCTCCTTGCCGATCCCGTCGCCGGGAATCGTCGCGATCGCGTACGTCTTCATCCTACTGGCCTTGCCCCTTGGGGAGAAAGCCGAGCGAGATCCAGGGCACGTAGGCGATCAGCAGCAGCGCGATCACCAGCGCGCCGAGGTAGGGCAGCATCGGCTTGACCGCGCGCTCGGGCTCGGCCTTGCCGATCGCGCAGGCGCCGAAGAAGCCCACGCCGAGCGGGGGCGAGAACAGCCCCACGCCCATCGCGAGCACCGCCACGATCGCGTAGTGGACCTCGTTGATGCCCGCGGCCTTGGCGACCGGGAACAGCAGCGGCCCGAACAGCGCCATCGCCGGGATGCCCTCGAGCACCGAGCCCAGCACGATGAAGAGCACGATCGAGAGCAGCATGATGCCGGCTCTGCCGCCCGGCGCGTGGCCGAGGATGTCGGCCAGCTGCTGGGCGAAGCCGGACTGGGTCAGCGCCCAGCCCATCGAGGTGGCGGTCGCGATGATCAGCAGGATCGCGCCCGAGAGCGCGACCGTGTCGACCAGCGTCGGGTAGAGCAGGCGCCACTTGAACTCGCGGTAGACGAGCACCCCGACCAGCAGGGTGTAGATGATGCCGACCACGCTGACCTCGGTCGCCGTCGCGATCCCCGCGACGACGAAGTAGCGGATCAGCAGCGGCAGCAGCAGGCCCGGGATCGCGATCAGGAAGGCCCGCCCGATCACCGCCGGCGTGGCGCGCTTGGCCAGGGTGACGTTGTCGCGCTTGGCGTTCCACAGCGCGACGAGGATCAGGAAGATCGAGCACACGACCGCCGGCAGCAGGCCGGCGGTGAACAGGGCCGCGATCGAGACCCCGGTGACCGAGCCGATGATGATCAGCACCAGGCTGGGCGGGATCGTCTCGGCCATCGCGCCCGAGGTCGCGAGCAGCGCGATCATCTCGGTCCGCTTCTGCCCGCGCCGCTCCATGTCGGGGAAGAGCACCGGCGCGACCGCCGCCATGTCGGCGATCTTCGAGCCCGAGATCCCCGAGACGAGGTACATCGCGGCGACCAGCACGATCGACAGGCCGCCGCGCAGGTGGCCGACCAGGCTCGCCAGCGCCTCGACCAGGCGCCGCGCGATCCCCGCCGTCTCCATCAGCAGGCCGAGGAAGACGAACAGCGGCACCGCGAGCAGGACCAGGTTCGAGATGCCCTCGTCCATCCGCCCCACCACGGTGTTGAGCGGCACGCTGGTCACGATCGCCAGATAGCTCAGCGTGCCGACCCCGAAGGCGAACGCGATCGGGATCCCGATCGCGACGAAGATCCCGACCAGCACCACGAAGAACAGCACCAGGTTCAGGTTGCCCAGGGCGGCGAACGCGCCGCGCCCGAACCAGGCCGCCGCGCTGATCACCACCGCGCCCGCGACGACGCCCGCGACGACGCGCGGGTCGGCCTCGCACAGCCGCAGCAGCGCCAGCACCAGGATCAGGGTCAGCCCGACGATGATGGCCAGCACCACGTAGGAGCGCGGGATCGAGAGCGCGGGCGTGATGTCGATCTGCTCCTGGGCGAAGAACTTCAGGCTGGGCGGGAGCAGCTCGATCACGAAGATCGCGACCACCACCGACGAGATCGCCTCCAGGATCGCGGCGGCGCGGGGCGAGGCGCGCCGGACCAGCACCGAGAGCCGGATGTGCTCGCCGCGCCGGTAGGCCACCACGCTGCCGAGCATCGCCAGCCACAGGAACAGGATCGTCGCCAGCTCGTCGCTCCACACCAGCGGCGACTTGAGCACGTAGCGGGTGAACACGCCGGCGGCGAGGATCACGACCTCGATCGCGACCAGCAGCGCGGCGACCGGCTCGGCCACCCCGCCGATGACGCGGTCGATCGCGCGCGTCCAAGCCCGGCGGTACACGTAGCGCCCGCCGTGCACCGCCGGCGGCGCTTCGGCTTGCAGGTCGGCCGCGGCGGCCGTCGTCACGGAAGCAGTCGTCACGGGGGCTCCTATCCGAGCTTGTTGGCGTACTTCTCGAGCGCTTCCCACGCCTTGGAGCCGAACTCGGCCTTCCAGCGCTCGTAGTACTTCGCTTGCACGAGCTTCTGCTTGAAGCTGTTCTTGTCGACCTCGTTGAACTGCATGCCGCGCCGGACCAGCTTGTCGCGCACCGAGCGGCTGAGCAGCACGTTGTCGTTGCGCGCGGCCAGCGTCGCGGCCGCCATCTCGCGCGAGATGATCTTCTGGTTGTCGGAGCCCAGCTTGTTCCAGACGTCGGGGTTGATCAGCGTCCAGTAGCCCGACCAGATGTGGTCGGACATCGAGACGTACTTCTGGACCTCGTAGAACTTCTGCTGCTCGATCAGCAGCAGCGGGTTCTCCTGGGCGTCGATGACGTGCGTCTGCAGCGCGGTGTAGAGCTCCGAGAGGGCGATCGGGCTGGGCGAGGCGCCCAGCGACTGGAACGTGTCGACCCGGATCTTGCCCGGCGAGACGCGGATCTTCAAGCCCGCCAGGTCGTTCACGCTGCGGATCGGCTTGGTCGAGGTGGTGATGTCGCGAAAGCCGTTCTCCCAGATCTTGTCGAGCACGACGATGCCCTTGGTGGCGATGTCGTCGCGGATGATCTTGCCCAGGTCGCCGTCCATGGCGCGAAAGACGGTCTCGAGGTTGGGGAAGGCGTAGGCCAGGTTCTCGATCCCCGCCACGACCGAGATCGCGTTGAGGAAGGCGCCCGGCATGGCCAGCATCTCGGTCGCGCCGCTGCGCAGCTGGGCGATCATCGCGGGGTCGCTGCCGAGCTGGCTGGTCGGGAAGGACTTGATGTTGACCCGGCCCTTGGTCGCGGCCTTGATGCGCGCGAAGGCCTGGACGGAGCGGACGTTGACGGGGTGGTCGGCCGGCAGATCGTGCCCGTACTTGAGCTCGAAGTCGGCGGCGCGGGCCGGAGCCCGAACGATGCCGATGCTGGCGAAGGCCGCCGCGCCGACGACGAAGTCTTTCCGGGTCACGGTCATAGAGTTCTCCTCACGTCGGGGACCATGAAAACGATGTCCGCCTTCCTACGGCTCGGAGGAGCGCCCCTCCCGTGCGTTCGGCGCGCCGAACGCGCCGCGCTCGGCCAGCAGGGAGAGTTCAGATTCGGTCAAGCCGAGGTCGCGCGCGAGGACGAGCGCGGTGTCGCCCCCGATCGCCGACGGTCCCGGGCGCAGCGCCGGCGCGCCCGCGCGCGCGAAGCGCGGGAACGCGTTGGCGACCGTGACGCTGCCCAGCTCGGGGTCGGGCAGCGTCACGAGCGAGCCGCGCGCGGCGATCTGCGGGTTGCCGAAAACCGAGTCGATGGTCTCGAGCGGACCGACCGCGCAGCCCGCGCGGGTGAAGACCTCGATCGCCTCGGCGCGCGTGCGCGCGGCGCAGAAGTCCTCGATCAGCGCGTCGAGCGCTTCCCCGTTGCGCACCCGGTCCTCGTTGGTCGCGAAGCGCGGGTCGGCGGCGAGCGCCTCGCCGCCCAGCGTGCGCAGCACGCGCTCGGCCACCGCGGGCGTGCTGCCCGAGAGGGCGACGTACAGGCCGTCGCCGCAGCGGTAGGCGCCGCGCGGGGCGGTGTCCTCCATGCGGTTGCCCAGCCGGGAGTGCAAGGTGCCGTTCGCCGCGTACTCGGTGAGCTGCGACTCGACCAGCTTGAGCACCGCCTCGTAGATCGCGAAGTCGATGATCTCGCCCGCCCCGCTCTTCAGCCGGCGCGCGTAGGCGGCGCAGACCGCGGCGCTCGCGGCTTGGCCGGCCATCACGTCGGCCAGCGGAAAGGCCGGCAGCAGCGGCGGGCGGTCGTCCCAGCCCGAGACCGCCGCGATCCCGGTCATCGCCTCGCACAGCGTGCCGAACCCGGCCCGGTCGCGGTACGGGCCGTCCTGGCCGAATGCCGTCACCCGCAGCACGATCAGGTGCGGGGCCAGCGCGAGCATCCGCTCGGGCGCGAGGTTCCAGCGCTCGAGCGTGCCGGGCCGGAAGTTCTCGACGAACACGTCGAACGAGGGCAGCCAGCGCAGCAGCAGCTCCTGCACCTCGGGCACGTGCAGGTCGAGCGCGACGCTGCGCTTGTTGCGGCCGAGCGCCTTCCAGTACAGCCCGATCCCGTCGCGCTGCGCGCCGTAGCGGCGCACCGGATCGCCGACCCCGGGCCGCTCCAGCTTGACCACCTCGGCCCCGAAGTCGGCCAGCGTCGCGGCGGTGGTCGGCGCGGCGATCATCGTCGACGCGTCGAGGACGCGCAGCCCCGCCAGCGGGCCGCCTGCGGATTCAGCGCTCGTGCTCATGGCGCCTGAACGTCACCGCACGGGCGGTGGAAATCCTTCGACCGACCACTCCCAGGCGTTCCAGAAGTCGCGCCCGAGCGGGTTGGGGCGGAAGCCGTGCAGGCGCGGTGCGACGGCGTAGACGCTGCGCTCCAAACCGAGCGGAACCACCGGTACTTCCGCCGCGAGCAGATCGCCCGCGGCGCGGTAGTGCGGCGCGCGCCGGGCGCGCTCGTAGACCGCGGCACCGGCGGTCTCCTCGCGGTCGTACGCCGGATCGCACCAGCCCATCGAGTTGCCGCCGCCGGGCGGGACCGCAGCGCAGCCGAACAGGTACGAGCGGTCGGGGTCGAGCGTGGGCGACCACGAGGTCAGCGCGACGTCGTAGCGCCCGCCTTCGAGGATGCCGCCGGCGTCTTTCGCGCCCCAGAACGCCGCCTCGCCGTAGGAGCGGATGGTCGCGTCGACGCCGGCGCGGCGCAGGTCGGCGGCGATCTGCAC
>JASLGJ010000198.1 GCA_030150085.1 Candidatus Elarobacter sp.
CCGACCTCGCTTCCGCTGTTCGACTCGATGGAGCTGCTCGGGCGCGACCTCGTGCGCGAGCGCTTCCGGGTCGCGCTCGACGCGCTCGGCGGGGTGAGCGCCAAGGAGCAGAAAGAGTGGCAATCCCGCCCTTTTGAGGCGAAGGAGGCGGTGCCGGCGTGAGCGCGCGCGCGATCGTCCTGGCCGCGGGCAATGGCACGCGGATGCGCTCGGCCCAGCCCAAGGTGATGCACGACCTGTGCGACCGCCCGATGCTGTGGTGGGTGCTGCAGGCGCTGCGCACCGCGGGCGTCGCGGACGTCACGGTGGTCACCAACCCCGAGGTGGACCCGTTGCTGGGCGCGTTCGGGGTGCGCACGGTCATCCAGCACGAGCAGCTCGGCACGGGCCACGCGGTGAAGATCGCGCTCGACGCGCTGCCCGCGGGCGCCGGCCGCCTGGTGGTGGCGTACGGCGACATGCCGCTGGTCGACCACACCGTCTTCGAGGACGTCCAGGCCGCGGTCGACCCCGGCGCGGGCGCCGCGCTGGGGCTGGTCACCGCGCGCATGCCGCTGCCTTCGAGCTTCGGGCGCATCGTGCGCGCGGGCGACGCCGTGGAGCGAATCGTCGAGGCCAAGGACTGCACGCCCGAGCAGCTCGCGCTCGACGAGATGAACGCTGGCATCTACGCCTACGACGAGGGCGCGCTGCGCGACGCCATCGCGCAGGTCGGCAACGACAACGCCCAAGGCGAGTACTATCTCACCGACACGGTCGAGCTGCTGATCGCGGCCGGCAAGCGGGTCGTGCCGGTGCCGGTCGCCGACTACCGCAGCGTGCTCGGCGTCAACGACCGCGTCGAGCTGAGCAACGCGCGCGCGCTGCTCAACCGCCGCCTGTGCGAGGGGCACATGCGCGCCGGGGTGACGATCGTCGACCCCGCCGCGACGTACCTCGAGCCGGACCTCGCGATCGGCGCCGACACGATCATCTATCCCGGCACGACGATCTCGGGCGAGACGACCATCGGCGCGAACTGCCGCCTCGGGCCGAACAGCCGGATCGGCAACGCGCGCCTCGCCGACGGCGTGCAGATCACCGAGAGCGTGGTGCTCGACTCGACGCTCGGCACGCACGTCACCGTCGGGCCGTTCGCGCACCTGCGCTACCACGCGGAGCTGGGCGAGGACGTCCACATCGGCAACTTCGTCGAGGTGAAGAAGAGCACGCTCGGCGCGGGCGTGAAGGCCGGCCACCTGACGTACCTGGGCGACGCGACGGTGGGCGCGCGCACGAACGTCGGCGCGGGCACGATCACCTGCAACTACGACGGCGTGCGCAAGAACCAGACCGTCATCGGCGCGGACGCCTTCATCGGCTCGAACTCCTCGCTGGTCGCCCCGCTGGCGATCGGCGAGGGCGCGGTCACAGGCGCGGGCGCGGTGGTGATCCGCGACGTCCCGGCGGGCGACAAGGTCGTCGGCAGCCCGGCCCGCTCGATCGCGAAGAAACCCGCCCAGACGTAGCCGCCGCGGGCTACTTGCGGTAGCGCGCGCGGGCCTGGTCCAGCTCCTGCTTGGCGATGGACTCGAGGTGGACTTCGTCGGGGCCGTCGGCCAGGCGCAGGGTGCGGTGCCCGGCGTAGGCTTCGGCGAGGAAGAAGTCGTCGCTGACGCCGGCCGCGCCGTGGACCTGCATGGCCCGGTCGAGCACGTCGAGTGCGACGCGCGGCGCGACGACCTTGATCATCGCGATCTCCTTGCGCGCGGCCTTGTTGCCCACGGTGTCCATCAGGTGCGCGGCGTTGAGGGTCAGCAGCCGGGCCTGCTCGATCTCGATCCGCGAGCGCGCGATCGCCTCGCGCACCAGGCCCTTGTCGGAGAGCGGGGTGCCGAAGGCGACCCGCGCGTCGGCCCGCTCGATCAGCGCTTCGAGGGCGCGCTCGGCGACGCCGATCGAGCGCATGCAGTGGTGGATGCGGCCCGGCCCCAGGCGCCCCTGCGCGATCTCGAAGCCGCGCCCTTCGCCCAAGAGCAGGTTGCTCGCCGGAACGCGCACGTCGCGCAGCACCACCTCGGCGTGGCCGTGGGGCGCGTCGTCGTAGCCGAACACGGTCAGCGGGCGCACCACCTCCACGCCCGGCGCGTCCATCGGCACGAGGATCATCGACTGCTGCCGGTGGCGGGGCGCGGAGGGGTCGGTCTTGCCCATCACGATCAGCAGCGCGCAGTGCGGGTGCATGGCGCCGCTCGACCACCACTTGCGCCCGTTGATCACGTAGTCGTCGCCGTCGCGCTCGATGCGGGTCTCGATGTTGGTCGCGTCCGACGACGCGACGGCGGACTCGGTCATCGCGAAGGCGGAGCGGATCTCGCCCGCCAGCAGCGGTTCGAGCCAGCGCTGCTGGTGCTCGGGCGCGCCGTAGCGCTCGAGCACTTCCATGTTGCCGGTGTCGGGCGCGGAGCAGTTGAACACTTCGGGCGCCCACGCCACCCGGCCCATCACCTCGCACAGCGGCGCGTACTCCAGGTTGGTCAGCCCCGCGCCGCGCGCGCTCTCGGGCAGGAACAGGTTCCACAGCCCCTCGGCGCGCGCGCGGGCCTTGAGCTCCTCCATCAGCGGCGGCTGGGCCCAGCGCGACGCCCCGCCGCCGATCTGCTCGCGCATCAGGCGCTCGTTGGGGTAGACGTGCGCGTCCATGAACGCGATCAGGCGC
>JASLGJ010000215.1 GCA_030150085.1 Candidatus Elarobacter sp.
ACGGGTCGCGGGCGGGTTCGCGCGCATCGTGCTGCCGAACGCGAGCTCCGGCACGCATGCCGGTCTGGCGGCCGGTTTCGCCGCGCTGGGGCGCGATCCGATCGTCCTGCGCGCCTTCACGACCTCCGCGCCCGCCGAGCAGGCGCGCCGCCGGACGCTCGACTTCGCGCGCGCGACGCTCGCGCTGCTGCGCCTGGACGCTCCGCTCGCGCTCGAGTCGATCGACGTCGCTCCCGGTCAGCTCGGCGAGGGCTACGGAATTCCGACCGCGGCCATGTTCGAAGCGGTGCGCCTGCTCGCGCGCACGGAGGGCTTGCTGCTCGATCCCGTCTACAGCGGAAAAGCGTTCGCCGGTCTGCTGGCCGACGTCCGCGCCGGCGCATTCCCGCCCGGTGCGGCGGTGCTGTTCCTCATGACCGGCGGAACGCCGGGACTGTTCGCCTACCGCCCCGCGTTCGACGATCGGCCCGGCTGAGAGCCGGTTCCGTGCCCTCGCGACGGGTGCGTCCCTCGGCGGCGTCTCTAGGGCCGCGGCACGCGCCGTACACCATCGCCGCGCCATGAATCCCGCTGCGTTCGACGTCCTGACCTTCGACATCTACGGCACCATCATCGACTGGGAGGCGGGCATCCTGGCGGCGCTCGAGCCGGTCTTCGCCGCGCACGGCGTCGCGATCGGCGGCGACAAGGAAGGCTCGGGCGCGACCCCGCCCGCCCACGCCGGGCCCGACTACGAGCTGCGCGACCTGGCCTCGCTCGCCGCCCGCCTCGTCCCCAACTGAACGCGGCGGCTCAGGCGCGCGCGGCGGCCTCGCGCTTGAGCCAGTCCCAGGCCAGCGCGACGTCGTCGCGGGTGGTGCGCTCGTTGCCGATCGCGATGCGCAGCACGATGCGCCCGTTCAGGCGGGTGTTGCTCAGGTACACCTCGCCGCCCGCGTTGACGGCGTCCATGATCGCCAGGTTGAGCGCGTCGACCGCCTCGCCGTCCATTTCCGGGTCGGGGACGTAGCGCAGGCAGACCACCGAGAGCGGGTGCGGCGCGGGCACCTCCCAGCCCGGCTCGGCCTTCACCCAGCCGGCCAGCTCCTGGGCCAGCGCGACGTGGCCGCGCAGCAAGTCCTGGATCCCGCTCACCCCGTAGGTGCGCAGCGCGAACCACAGCTTGAGCGCGCGGAAGCGCCGCCCGAGCTGCAGCCCGTAGTCCATGTAGTTGTGGACGTCGCTCTCGGTCGTCATCAGCACGTCCGAGGCCAGCGAGAAGGTGCGCCGCAGCAGCTCGGGATCGCGCACGTACAGCACCGACAGGTCGATCGGCACGAACAGCCACTTGTGCGGGTTGACCACGATCGAGTCGGCCCCGTGGGTCTGGTCCATCAGCCAGCGGAACTCGGGCAGGATCGCGGCCGGGCCGCCGTAGGCCGCGTCGACGTGCAGCCACGCGCCGCGCTCGCGCGCGACCGCCGCGATCGCCTCGACCGGGTCGCTGCTGGTGGTCGAGGTGGTGCCGACCGTCGCGGCGACGCACAGCGGGCGGTGACCGCGCTCCAGATCCTCGTCGATCATCCGGGCCAGCGCGTCGGGGCGCATCGCGAACTGCTCGTCGACCGGCACGCGCAGCACGTTCTCGCGCCCGATGCCGAGCGCGATGGCGGCTTTCTCGACGTGCGAGTGGGTGTGCTCGGTGATGTAGGCGCGCAGCACCGGCAGGTCGCTGCGCCCGGCCATCCCGCGGTTGCGGATGTCGAGCGCGAGCCGCTCGCGCGCGGCGGCCAGCGCGCTGAAGCCGCCCACCGAGGCCGTGTCGTAGACGATGCCGTGGAACGTCTCGGGCAGGCCGAGCATGGTGCGCAGCCAGCCCAGCGTCACGTCCTCGAGTTCGGTCGCGGCGGGCGAGGTGCGCCAGAGCATGGCGTTGACGTCGAGCGTCGCGGCGAGCGCCTCGGCCAGCACCGTCACCGGCGCGGCGCTGATCGCGAAGTAGGCGAAGAAGCGGGGGTGGTTCCAGTGCGTGATGCCGGGCAGCACCAGCCGCTCGAAGTCGGCGAAGATGCGCTCGAACGGCTCGCCCTCGGCGGGCGCTTCGCCGGGCAGCGCGCGGACCAGGTCGCCCGGCCGGCTGCGCGAGTAGACGGGGTAGCGGCGGGTGTGCTGGTAGTAGTCGTCGATCCAGGCTCCGACGCGCGCGAGCGCATCGCGAAAGACCTGGTCGGAGGCGGCGGAGCCGGCCGGCGGGGGAGACGTGAACGACACGCTCGGACGTTGGTCGGTCACGCGGGTGCCGCCTCCCGCTCAGGGCCGGCGCAGCGGCACGATCTCGGCGATCTGGTCGATGTAGAGGGTCGCGCCCTCGCCCCCCGGGCCGGTGATGTAGACGCTCAGGCTGCGCTCGGTCAGCAGGTCGGTGCGCAGGCGGCCGCTCCACGTCGTTCCGTCGTCCAAGCGGACTCGAACGTTGGTCCCGGCGTACCCGCGCAGGCGGGAGACGCCGTACGGCGCGGCCGGGGTTCCCAGGGCCGCTGGCCTCTCCATGTCCACGACCGTATGGACGCTTCCGAGGGAGCGGGCGTTCCCCGTCGTACGGTTCTCCCAGCCCACGCACAGGAGACCCCATGAAGTACCGCACGCTTCCCCACAGCGACATCACCGTCAGCGAGGTCGGGTTCGGCCTCTGGACGACCGCCACCAACTGGTGGGGCGAGATGACCGACGCCGATGCGGTGGCGCTGCTGCGCGAGGCGCACGAGCTGGGCATCACCTTCTACGACGCCGCCGACACCTACGGCAACGGGCGCAGCGAGGAGCAGCTCGCGGCCGCCTTCGGCGCCCGCCGCGGCGAGGTCGTCTACGCCACCAAGTTCGGCTACGACTGGTACAGCTACAGCGGCGAGCGCAAGGGCCAGAACGAGATCCCGCAGGACTTCTCGCCGGCCTTCGTGCGCAAGGCCCTCGAGGGCTCACTGCAGCGCCTGAAGACCGACTACGTCGACGTCTGGCAAGTCCACAACGCGCGCATGGAGCAGGTCCGCGACGGCGAGCTGATCGGGCTGCTCGACGCGTTCAAGGCCGAGGGCAAGATCAAGACCTGGGGCATCGCGCTGGGGCCGGCGATCGGCTGGCTGTGGGAAGGCATCCTGGCCGCGCGCAGCAACGCGCCGGCGGTGCAGATGATCTGGAACATGCTCGAGCAGTTCCCGGGCGACGAGATGGTGCGCGCCGCCGACGAGGCCGGCACCGACACGGCCTACTTCATCCGCGTCCCGCACAGCTCGGGCATGCTCGAGGGCAAGTACACCAGCGAGACGACCTTCGCGCCGACCGACCACCGCAGCCACCGCCCCAAGTCGTGGCTGCTCAACGGGGTCAAGAAGATCGAGACGCTGCGCTTCCTGGAGCGCCCGGACCGCACGCTGGGCCAGGCCGCGATCCAGTGGCTGCTGGCCGAGCCGCGCGTGATGTCGGTGCTGCCCAACGTCTACGACCGCGCGCAGCTGCGCGAGTTCGCCGCCGCGCCCGACACCCCGCCGCTCACCCCTGACGAGCTGGCTCGCGTCGCCGAGCTGGCCCGCACCAATTTCGGCCTGCCGGCCGAGGAAGGCAGATACAAAGGAACCATGACGCCGCCCTCCGACCTCACCGCGGTGCACGCATGAGCGCCACGCGCGAAATCATCCTGACCGACAAGGCGCCCGCGCCGATCGGCCCCTACAGCCAGGCCGTCGCGGCGGGCGGGTTCCTCTTCTGCTCGGGTCAGGTCGGGTTCGACGCCGACGGCAAGCTGGCCGACGGGCTCGAGGCGCAGGCCCGCCTGGTGATGGCCAACGTCGGCGCGCTGCTGGCCGAAGCGGGCCTGGGCTTCGGCGACATCGTCAAGACGACGATCTACCTGGTCGACATGAACGACTTCGCGGCCGTGAACGCGATCTACGGCGAGGCGTTCACCGCCGGGCCGCCGCCGGCGCGCACGACGATCGCCGTCGCCGCCCTGCCGCGCGGCGCGCGGGTCGAGATCGAGGCCATCGCGCTGCGGCGTTAGCCGCGGCGCCTCGTCCTCACTTGCCCCAGCCGAAGACCCGGCTCACCACGCTGGTGAAGGTGGCGTAGACGCCGCGCCGGGTCCGCTGGCCGACCAGCTCGGGATCGGTTGCGCCGGTGAAGTTGTAGCCCAGCGCCAGGCGCATGGTGTCGCCCAGGCGCAGGCCCGCCTCGGCCGCGAACTCGGTGCTGCGCGCCTCGGCGATGCCGGGCACGCTCAGCAGCCGCATCTCGTAGCCGACGTCGAAGCGCGCCCCGATGCGCTGCACCTCGCGCAGCCCGAGCAGCGCGGTGTGCGCGGCGTAGAAGCCGTCCCCGTCGAGCTTGTACGCCACCCGCGAGTCCATTTCGAAGCGGTGCGTCGGGCGCCACGCCGCCTCGAACGAGAGCGTGTCGGTGCGCGTGCCGTCGGTGGCCAGCGTGCCGTCGTGGCGCTCCAGCTCCAGCAGCGCCGCGCCGTTGTCGTCGTCGTGCGGGCGCCAGGCCAGGCCGACGCGGGCCTGCGTGTCGCGGAAGCCCTCGTTGCGCGCGCTGTTGAGGTTGCCGATCAGCGACACGTCGGGCGAGAGCGCGCCCGCCGCGCCCAGCGCGAGGGTGGTGCCGGCCAGCGCGCCGGCCCGGTTCTGGAACGAGGTCGTGGCGTGGAAGCGCTCCGTGGCGTAGCCCAGGTCGAGCCCGTAGGCGCTGAAGCCCGAGCCCGCGTCGGCGCTGGCCGGGCCGCTCCCCGCCGCGGTCTGGAAGAAGGCGTTGCCGCGCAGGCGCGGGCTGAGCTTGAGCACCTCGCGCACGCCGATCGAGGAGTAGAGGTCGCTCCCGCTGGCGGTGCGGTCGACGGTGTACTCCGAGCTGACCGTCGTCGCCGCGCCCAGCTTGCGCTCGACGCCGACCGTGGTGCGGTGC
>JASLGJ010000225.1 GCA_030150085.1 Candidatus Elarobacter sp.
GTGCGCTTCGGGCGCGCCGACGGCAGCGCGTTCGAGCTCGCCGCGCAGACCGTGGTCGACGCGACCGACGACGGTGACGTGGCCGCGATGGCGGGCGCGCGCTACGACGTCGGCCGGCAGGACACGGGCCTGGACGAGCGCATGCAGCCGGTGACGCTGATGTTCACCGTGCGCGGCGTCGACTGGAGCCGCCTGGCGAGCACGTACGACAAGGCGCGCTACGGCCGCGGCGGCACCAGCGAGCGGCGCGCCTGGGGCTATGCCGCGCTGATGCGCGAGTACCGCCCGCTCTCGCCCGAGGTCTACGTGCGCGACCTGAACCTGGGGCGCGAGCCGGACGGCGAGGTGACGCTCAACGCGGTCGACGTGCTGGGCGTCGACGGCCGCTCCGACGCGGAGATCGCGCGGGCGCGCGCGATCAGCGAACGCGAGTCGCCGCACCTGGTGGCCTGGCTGCGCGAGCACCTGCCCGGCTTCGCGGCGGCGACCGTCGGGCGCTACGCGCAGGCGGTGTACGTGCGCGAGACGCGCCACTTCGCGGGCGTCGAGCGGCTCACGGCGGGCGACGTCTGGGACGGCAAGATTCCCGACGACACGATCGGGCTCTCGTCGTACCCGCTCGATCTGCACCCGGTCACCGCGCGCGAGCGCGCCGCCTACGCGCCGGTACGCCACGTCTACGGCATCCCGTTCGGCGCGCTCGTCCCGCGCGCTCTGGCCAACCTGCTGCTGGCCTCGCCGGCGATCAGCGCGACCCACATCGCGGCCGGCAGCGCGCGCGTGATCCCGACCACGATCGAGGAAGGCGAAGCGGCCGGAGTGGCCGCCGCGCTGGCCCAGCGCGAGCGCACCACCGTCGCCGCCCTGGCGCGCGGCGCGGACGGCATCGCCGACGTGCGCGAGGAGCTGCGCCGCGGCGGCGCGATCCTGAGCTGGGGAGCCACCGGCCGCAGCTCCGGCTAGGGTTCGCTCGCATTTTCCGGGCGAGTACCAATGAGCGAGCCAAATCGGCAAATCGCACGGCACATCGACCACAGGACCGGCTTCCGGTAAGGCCAAGGCCTGCCCGAGGCAGATGGTTACGGATAGAGCGGCCGACGAACCGACCCGGCGTCACGACCGACGCTTCACCCGCTTTGGGCGAAGCGAGCTCGACGTCTGCCGGATCGGTATCGGCTGTGGTCTGGGGATCGACGGCGACGATCTCGAGTGGGCGATCGACCAAGGCGTCAACCTCGTGTTCAGTTCGACCGACCTGCACGCGGTAGGCTATGCCCGGTCTTGGCCCGCGATCCGGAACTACTGCCGCAGCGGCAGCAGCCGGCGGGAGCGCATCGTCCTCGCCGCCGCATCGTACGTCTGCGATGCCGACAAGCTCGGCGCGGTGATCGCCGATCACCTGCTGGCTTGGGAGCTGGACCACGTGGACCTCTTCGTCTGGGGCTGGGTCGGGGCGAACGACTGCGCGCGCGAACTGCTCTCCGCCACGCGCGAAGCCCTCTGCTCGCCCATGTCGAACGAGCACATCCGGGCCCGCTTCGGTATCGCCGCGCAGGTTCGCGACGAGCTCCACCAGCGCGGCTACGCGCGCTATCTCGGTGTATCGACGCACGACCGGGCGGTGGCGGCTCAGCTCGCCGGCTGCGACGACCTGGACATGCTGATGCTGCGCTACAACGTTGCCCACCGCGGTGCGGAGCACGAGGTCTTTCCGCACCTCCCCGCGGCCCGGCCCGGGATCGTCGGGTTCAACACCCTGCACGACGGGGCCGGTCTGATTGCGAGCCAGACCGGTGCGAGCGCGGCCGGTGCGAGTACGGCCTACGAGCCGACCGCGTCCGATCTCTACCGGTTTTCGCTCGACCGGCCGGAGATCGACGTCGTGCTGGCCGGGCCGCGCAACCGAACGCACATCGAACAGGCGCTGCGAGCACTCGACATGCCCGCCCATGACGCCGCGATGACGCGCTACCTGCGCGACCTCGGCGCACGCCACGCGCAGGCCGAAAACACCCCGTGACGGCCCGGCCCCAACCGCTCCTGCGCCTTCTGCCCGGCGCGCTGCTGCGCACGCCGGCCCTGCCCTCCGCGCTGGCCTGCGAGCTGTTCGGCGCCCCCGATGCGCTCGCCGCCCTGCACGCCATGCTGAGAGCGCGGCCGGAACTGATCGATATCATCCGCACCGCCTCGTCGTCGCTCGCGTCCGCGCTGCAAGCGTGGAGCGCGGCCGAACTGGACCGCCGCCTGCGCGTCGGCCGAGTGGGGCTGGCCTACGCCCTTCGTTCGGCAACCCGGGCGACGCCGCTCGGGGCGTGCGCGACCGTCAGCCCGGTCTGCGAAACCCGAGCCGACGGAGCGGTCGCCATCGACGAACGCGTCACGCTGCGCGTTCGACCGGACTATCGCTGGCTGTCCGCCGTGCTCGACGAGCTCGCCCTGCGACCGGAAATCCTGGAGCGCGCCCGGGTCTTCGATTCCGGGCAGGCCCGCGAGAGCGCGGGCAAGCTGTGGATCGCCGACTTCTCGCAAGCCTACGTGGGCGAATCCGAACCCGGCCGGCGCCCGAACCCGCTCCCGCAGGTGCGCTCGATGCGCACCACGTCCGCCGTGCGCGCGGTGAGGGCCGCGCTGGACGAAGGCCCCACGGTCGGCGAGCTCGCCGAACGCCTCCGCGCACAGCTCGGCGTGACGCACGAGCAGGCCTGCGAGTTCATCGCCGAGCTCGTTCGCGTGGGGCTGCTCGTGTCCGAATTGCGCATCGGACCGCTCGGCGAGACGGCCCATGAAGCGCTGGCGGTCTTGGAGCGGGTTTCGCCGGACGACGCGACGGCTCTCCGCGGGCTGGTCGAGGAGCTCGGCCGTCTGGTCGCGCTCGACGAGAGCTTCGCACGGCGGTACGGCGAGGCCGAGGAGCGCGCGGCGGCACTGGCGGGCCAGGAGCACTACCTGCAAGTCGACGCGCTGCGCCCGGCCCCGGTGAGCGTTCCGGCGTCCTGGCTGGACGCGATCGCCGGTGCCGGGGAAATGCTGGCTCGCATCGCCGTGCCTTCGCCGCTGCCCGCCGCGCTCGCGGCGGCGTTCGCCCACCAGTACAACACGAACCGGGAAGTGCCGCTGCTCGACGTGCTCGACGAGTTCGAGGGCTTCGCCTTCGACGCGGTCGTTCGCGAGTCGCAGGGCGCCGGCGCGACCGCGCGCGACCGCCTGCTGATGCGCTGGGCACTCGATGCGTTCGCGACGGGGACCCGCGCGCTCGAATTGGACGAAGAAACGTGCGCGGCCTTGGCGGCGGAGCTTCCCGAGCGCGCGTACGCCGACGGCTACGAAGCGATCTGCCAAGTCGGCACCGCCGCGGACGGAGGGTTCGCGATCGCCTGCGCGTTCCATCAGGGCGCATACCGCTCGCTAGGGCGGTTTCTGGAGTATTTCCCCGAGTTGCGGCAGCGGGTGGACGCGGGCCGCACGGCGTCCGGCGACGGCCTCGGATCGGTGACGGCCGAGGTGGTTTCGATCCCGTGGAGCCGGCGGGCGGGGAACGTCGCCACCCGGCCGCGGGTCGCGTCCTACACGATTCCCTGCGCGACGGCTCCGGGAGCGGACGGCGCCGTCATTCCGCTCGACGACCTCCTCGTGCGCTCCGACGGCACGCGGATCTCGCTGCGCTCCAAACGGCTCGGGGCCGACGTCCGCGTGGTTCGAGCGCACGCCGTGAACCCGAACGCCGCGTCGCGGGTCGACGTCTTTCTCGACCTCGTCCAGCCGCAGTCCGTGCAGTACCTCGCCTTCGCGTGGGGGCCTCTCGCCTCCGAGCTGCCGTACCGCCCGCGCGTCTCGGTCGGCCGCGCGATCGTCTCGCCCGAGTCGTGGCGGGTGCCGGTGGACGCCGCCCGAGACCGCGGCGCCCTGCTGGCCTGGCGCGAGCTCTGGCGGGTGCCGGACCGGTTCGTCTTGGCCGATAACGACCACCGGCTGGTCTTGGACTGGCGCGACGAGGTCTTCGTCGACATGGTGATCGAGACGGCCCAGAAGTCTGCCCTCGAAGCGCTGACCTTCGAAGAGTACCCGTTCCAGCTCGGCGCCGAGGACGTGGCGGACTCCCTCGGCCGAACCTACTGCGCGGAGCTGGCGGTATCGTTCGCGACCGCGGAAGACCGTATGCCCGGCCCGGCGCCGCACCCGCCTGCCGCGGCCGCGGGCGCGGTGAAGACACCCGGCAGCGAATGGGTCAGTTTGGAGCTGTCCATGGGGCGCGCCAGGCAGGACGTGTTCCTGGCCGAGCACGCCTCGGCCCTCATCGCGGCCGCTGGGGAATGCGACCTGCTGCATTTCCTTCGCTACGCCGACCCTCGGCCGCACCTGCGGATGCGCTTTCGAAGCGCCGAGGAATCGCCCGCGATGCTCCAATCGATCGTCGCGACCCTACGGAACTTCGTCGCGCGCGGCCTCGTCACGAAGTTCGCCCTGACCACGTACGACCGCGAGATCGAGCGCTACGGCGGCGGCGCGTGTATCGACCACGCCGAGCGCATCTTCCACTTCGACAGCATCGCGGTGCTCGGCCGCCCCGCGCAGGCCGCAGCGCCGTCCGAATCCACCGCCGTGCTGGCCGCCGCGGCGCTGTTCGTGACCGACCTCACCGGCGACTGCGAGCGCGCCACGAGCTGGCTGAAGCGCTCGCTCGCGCGCCGCAAGAAATTGACGGCCGCCGAGTGGACCCGGATCAAGGGCGCCTACGAGATCTTCCAGCGCGAGCTCGCGCACCCGGATGCCGCGCGCGCGGGCCTCGGGGAAGCAGCGGCCGCCTTGCGCGCCGCGGCCGAGCCGAGCTCGCTCGACGGCATCGTCGGCGCGCTCGTGCACATGCACTGCAACCGGGTGGGCATCGACCCGAGCGACGAGCTCAACTTGTTGGCGTGCATCTTGCCGGTTTTCGAGCAGCACTTGTACAGGAACGCGGCACGCCGCACGACAGATGACGGCCGGGGCAGTCGAGAGCACCTCGGGCCGCGGGACCCAGCCCCTCACCGCTCTCACCGACCCTAGGCCAAGGAGCCGCATCAATGACGAAGACCTATCATGCGAATCCCCTTCTCCAAGCGATCGACGTGACGTCGCATACCCCGGCGGCGAACTCCGCCGAGGGCACGCGATCCTTCACGGAGACCTCGACCATCACCGTCACCTGCACGGTCACCGTCACGTACACGGTCGTAACGGACGCCGTGAAGCGCGGAAGATGACGCTTCGAGCGTGATCCGGTCGTCCGAGCTGTCGGTCGCGGTCGGTGACGGTGCGCGCTTGGCAGCGACACTGTCCGCTCCCGCACGGGCGGCTCGGGCGCCGGTCGTCCTCCTGGTCCCGGGCTCCGGACCGATCGACCGTAACGGCGCGCTACCCTGCGGCGGGCCGGCTCCCTATCTCGAACTCGCCCACGCGCTGGCCGCGCTCGGCATTGCGACGATCCGCTACGACAAGCGCGGAACCGGTGCGTCGACGAGCCCGGCCGAACGGATGCGTTTCGCCGATGCGGTCGCCGACGCCGCGGCATGGATCGATGCGGCGAGCGCGCACGCTCCCGCGGGGATGGCCGTGGTGGGCCACAGCGAAGGGTCGCTGGTCGCGATGCTCGCAATCCGCCGGCGCCCGCGGAGCGTTTCGCGCTTCGTCTCGTTGTGCGGGCTCGGTAGACCGGCCGGCGCGGCTCTGGTGCGCCAAGTCGCCCGTGCCGCACCCGCCGAGCGCGACCGGTTCGAGCTGGCCTGCCAGGCCATCGCACGGGGCGAGCGCATTCACTGCGAGCCCGCCTTCGAGGCCGTGCTGCGGCCCGAGGTGCAGCCCTATCTGCGCGACTGGTTCGGCTTCGACCCAGCGTGCGAGATCGCCGCGCTCGACGTCCCCGCGCTCGTCGTCCACGGCGAAGCCGATGCTCAGGTCGAGCTCGAGGATGCCTACCGGCTGGGCGAAGCGTCCGGCACGCGACCGCTGATCGTGCCCAGGATGACGCACATGCTGGCCACGGTGGACGAACGCGAGGCGCTCGCACCCGAGTTAGCGCTCGCCCTGGCCGGCTTCACGCGTAACGGCTACGACGGCGGGCGCAGCAGCGGGCGGACGCGCTCGTAGGGAAGGTTGTAGTAGGTCACGCCGTAGCGGCCGGTGACGGTGTGGGCGCTGAAGAGGGCGTCGTCGATCGCCGCTTCGGTGGCGTCGGCGGTGGCTTCGAACAGGGCGTCGACCCGGCTCTCCTCGGTGACCAGCGGCGGGCCGCTGACGCCGCCCGCGCGCGGGTAGCGGTGCGTGGTCGAGAAGGCGATGAACAGGTCGCCGCTGGAGACGTGCGAGGTCGCGCCGGTGCGGGCCAGGCCCAGCGCGACGCGCTTGGTGAGGTCGCGCAGGCGGGTGTGGTCGAGCGGGGCGTCGGTCGCGACGACCGCGATGATGCTGCCGTCGGCGGCGCGCCCGCGCACGGGCGGCGCGTAGCTCGCCGAGCGCGGGTACACCGGCAGCAGCTCGTTGGCGAACGCGCGCCCGACCGGCACGCCGTCGACGCGCAGCTCCTCGCGGCTGCCGGTGTTCGCGTTGACCAGCACGCCGACCGTGTAGCCGCCCAGCGCGGCCGGCAGCACGCGCGACGCCGAGCCGATCCCGGCCGCGAAGGCGAAGGCGCGCATGCCCGTGCCGGCGCCGACGTTGCCGCGCGCGAAGTCGCCCGGCTTGGCGGCATCGAGCATGGCGGCGACGTCCTCGGCGCGGACGTGCCGGCCGGCGATGTCGTTGATGCCCTGGTCGTCGCACTCGCCCACCACCGGCAGCGGCACGTCCTCGCGCACCCCGATCTGCGGGTGCTTGGCGACCAGCCACGACACCACGCCGTCGTCGGCGCGCCCGACGTCCAGCGTGTCGGTCAGCACCACCGGCACCTCCAGGAAACCCGACTGGTCGACCCAGTGGGTGCCGGTCAGCTCGCCGTTGCCGTTGAGGTCCCAGGCGGCCGCCGCGACGCGCTCGTTCCAGACGTCGTCGTCGGGCAGGATGCCGGTCGCGCCGGTGCGCACGTCGCTGCCCTCGACCTTGGTCACGTGCGCGACGCGCACGCCGGCGACGTCGGTGATGCCGTCGAGCGGGCCGCTGGGAAAGCGGCCGACGTGCACCGGCGAGCGCGCCTGCGCGGCGCCCGCGGTCACGAGCGCGAGGAGCAGCACGGCGGCGAGACGGGGCAAGCGCGGCATGAGCGCAGCTTAGCCGGGCCGCGAAGGCCTCCCCGCAAGGCGGGCTCCGCGCGCGGCGCGAACGCTCCGCCCAGCGTGTCCTCCCCGTCCGCGCACCGTTTCCCGTTCCTGCTCGCCGCCGCGCTGGTCGCCGCGGCGCTGGGCGACCTCGTCGTCGAGGGCGTGTCGAACACCGGCGCGTTCGGGAGCGGGTACTTCGACCACGATCACCTCAGCGTGGTCCCGGTCCTGGTCGCCGGCCTGGCGCTGGCGCTCGAGCTCGCCGTGCTGCGCCTGATCGCGCTGCTGCGCGGGAACGCGCCGGCGGCGCGGCCCGGCCGCCGGATCGGCCTTCCTGTCCGCTTCTCCGCCGGCTCGCCGCTGCGCGACCTGCCGCTGGTGTTCGGCTTGCAGTTGGCGGCGGTGTACGCGATGCAGAGCGCCGAGCAGCTCGCGGCGGGCGGTGCGCCGCTCGCCGGCGCGGGCTGGCTGGGCGGTCCGCTCGCGTTCGCGCTGCTCGTCTACGTGCTGAGCGCCGCCGCCTGCTCGGTCGCCCTCGGCCTCCTCACGCGCGCCATCCTGGCCGCCGGGCGCGCCCTGATCCGAATCGTCCTCGAGCTCGTGCTGGCGCTGGGCGATCAAGCCGCCCGAGCGTGGTTCGGGCGGCGCGCCGCGTTCGCGTGCGCGCGCGCCCAGGCGCCGCACGTGCGCCAGATCGGCGGCCGCGCGCCGCCGCGCTCCCCGACGCCGGTCTAGCTTCCACGCGTCGGGCGCGCCGCGCCCCGGAGATCGTTTCAGATGAAGTCTGTGCTCACGGCATTGGCGCTTCTCGCGCTTGGCGGCTCGCTCGCCGCC
>JASLGJ010000240.1 GCA_030150085.1 Candidatus Elarobacter sp.
CCGGCAGGCGGCGGGCCGCGGGCGGCGGTGCGCGCGGACGAGTCGCTCGCCGCGGGCGTCATCTACGTGGCCTTCCTGGACCGGATCGACGTCTATCCCAAGACCGCGGCCGGGTCTCCGCTCCCCGTTCGCTCGCTGACCGGTCTGCCGTCGTTCGGGCCGCTGGCCCTGGACCGGTTCGGGCGCCTCTACATCGGGGACGGCGCGTCGTGGACGGTGCGCGAGTACGATCCGAGCGGCAGCGGGCAGCCGCGGCTGCTCCGCACGTTCAGCGCGCCGGACCGCGCGCACCCCGGCCAGCAGCACGGGATCGCCGGGCTGGCCGTGCGCTACGACGGCGGCGTAGCGGTGCTCGCCGAGCGCAGCGATGCGCGCTCGTTCACGACCGCGATCGGGGTGTTCAGCGCGCGGGACGGCGGCCTCGACATCGCGCAGGAGCGCCCGTACCCGATTCCCGGGGCGACCCTGACGGTGGACGGGGCGGGCGACGTGCTGTTCGCGTACAAAGTTCGGCCGGACGGCATCAGCGACCCCGCTCCGATGAACGTCGTGCGCTTCAGCCCGCACCCGAGCGGTTTCAACGACGACGGGGTCATCGCCACGATCCCGGGCTACTATTCGTACCGGCAAACGGCGCTGGCAGCCTCGGCGCGCGATGCGCTGCAGTTCAACGCGCTGCGCTGCAGCGGGAGCGACGAACGAACGGTCACCTGCGCGGAGGACATGGGCGTGGCGCCCTACCTGCAGGCGCTCAAATTCGATGCGCGGGAAGAGCTCTATTCCGTCTCGGTCGGCCCGCACCCGGCGACCCAGTCGATCGTCGAGGTGTACGCAGCGGCTCCGCACGAGACGCAGGGCCGGCTGCGCTTCTTCTACCCGCACCGCACCATGTCGGCGGGCGACTTCTCCGGTCCGTTCGATCTGGCCGTATCGGATTGACGGGGCCGCAGGCTCAACCTGGGACGGAAGCCCTGCGGAGCGGCGTAACGCGGTACCACCCGCCGATCCTGACCGAAATTTGACCTGTGGTTCCGGCCGTGCCTCGCGCGCCGAACGTCCGCTCCACGGCATTCGCAACTCGCGCGCACGATTGCGCGCGCGGCCTCACCATCGGCGGGGAATGCTGATAACCACGGGCTTTTCGCGGCACGCGCGGGGCGCGGGCGCGCGCCGCGGCCGGCCCGCCTTGGAAGGCACATCTTCACACGTTGCGGCCGCTGTGAAGGCTCGTGAACGAAATGGGCCGGGCGGCCTTCATGCGGCGGTCACATCGGCGTGGCAGGTTAGTCCCCTCGACCGGACCGCATGGCTGGGGCGATGCCAAGCGGTCCAAACAACCTGTTTTCCACCGACCGGAGGATCACCGAGTGCAAGCTGCCGCGTTGCGACGATGCTCGATCATCGTCGTCGAGGCCCAAGCGATCGTCGGCAAAGCCCTGTGCCATCTGCTCGCGGGCGACAGCGAGCTGGAGGTGCTGTTCGACGCGCGAACCGTCGACGTCAAGACGATCGCCGCCCACCAGCCCGCTCTGCTCATCGTCGACATGGACGGCTGCGAAAGCGGCTTCGACGAGATGATCGCGACCTGCCGCGTCGCCTCGCCGGGGACCCGCATCGTGGTGCTCACCTCGCACCTGGGCCAGCAGCCCATGCAGCGCTGCCTGGCGTGCGGCGTCGACGGCTACATCGTCAAGGACATCTCGCCCAGCGAGCTGATGCGCGCCTGCAAGGCGGTCGCGCGCGGTGAGACCTATTTCGACCCGCGCGTCGCGGGCGGGCTGCTGCGCCGGCTCAAGTCCGAGCGCCCGGCCGACGACGAGCTGTCGCTGCGCGAGAGCGAGATCATCCGCCTGATCGCCAGCGGCCTGTCGAACCGCGAGATCGGCGACCGCCTGATCCTTTCGGAGAAGACGGTCAAGAACCACATCAGCCGGATCTTCTCCAAGCTCCAGATCACCGCGCGCACGCAAGCCGCGATCTACGCCATTCGCAACGGCATCGCGTAGCGGCGGCGGTGCGGTTCGGCACCTTCGTCGACCGCCTCGACGCGGCGGTGAGCAGCGTCGTCCCGCCGCCGGTGTCGCTGGCCCGCGAGGAGACGCCGGCCACCGCGACCTGGATCCGCCCGCCGTTCCGGGTCGGGGTGACCCGCACGGCGGACGGCGTGCGGGCCTGGATCGGGATCCGCGGCATGGTCGGGCGGCAGTGGCACGAGCCGTGCGAGGACGACACCGTGCTGCGCTTGGCGATCGGGTTCGCCGCGATCCTCGCCGCGCCGCTCGACGAGCCGCGCGGCGAGTAACGGCTCAGCGCCCGAAGTTTTTGACCACCCAACCGGCGCTGAACGAGCTGCCTCGGCCGTTCGATTCGGAGATCGAGATGGAGGCGCTGCCGCCGAACGGTATCTGCGCATCGTTCCAGGCAGTCACATACGCACTGGTGCCGTTTCCGAAGTCGCCGATCGGAAACGTCTGAACCGTGACCGAGCCGTCCGCGTTGATGACCTGTGTCATGACCTGTCCCGAATACTGCGTTCCGTCGCTCGGAACTCCGTAGTGCATATCGAACTGGGATCCGCTGTCGGTATTTTGGGCCGCCCCACTGGTTGCCGAACCGGACGTGGTCGCGGTCTGATGGGTCGCGCCCGTGAAGCCGCCGCCCGGATCGCCTGGAGCGACCTCCTGCACGGCCAAAGCGGACGAAGCGAAGAGCCCGACCAGGAGGCATGTCAAACCAAGGGTAGCTGCCGCGCGACCCCCGCCGATGAACCCGCGCATGTTACCTTCTACTGCGCCGCGGGCTTCGCGTAGCGGTGATACGTACCGATATCGACCCTGGCGTTCGAGGAGAACGTCCGGGTCACGCCTTTATACGTTACCTCGATGCCGTCGGCCGTTCTCTTCAGCGTTGCGCCCGGCGGGAACGCCGCGTGCTGATTTCCCTCGCTCACCATCAGCGCCGCACCCTTTTCGAGCTCGGCACCGTGCGCGAAGGAACCGCTTTCAACCGCGCGGCTCGATTGGCTCATGGCTCGCGAAGGCTGCAAACCCTGTGAGTTCGCCCCACAAGCGGCGAGTAGCACCGCGCCGAGCGCGGCAATTCCCACAAACGAAAGTCTCATAGCACACCTCGTCAACTTTCGAAGTTTTTTACATTAGCCGAATTCGAACCATCCCAATAGAAATGGCCGAGCTGTGTGGCCGCGGACCGATGACCGAGCAAATCCAACCCAGCTCTGCACCCGAACACCCCTTGGAACCGATGGCGAGGATGGTCCCCACTCCACTGATTGAACGGGACTCCGAGCCGAACCTGCTTCCTTTTCAAGGATACCGGCCCAACCGTGCTCCCCAATGTCGTCATCCCGTCGCTCGAGTGACAAAAGTTATCCATAACGACTCAAAGGTGTGGTGAAAACCAACTAATAGGAGACGACCGGCTCGTACGCAGATCGAAGGTGGCCGGGTTCAGCTCATTCGCTGACCGTAGCATACTGTACTTTATTGCTCGAAAGCAAATTTCGGCAGCGTGCCTTCGCACGACCCGCCGGACCGGCCCCGGTTAGGCCGAGCCCAGGTCGCGCGCGACCGCGAGGGCGATCTCGGCGCAGGCGCGGACGGAAGCCAGGTCGACCCACTCGACCGTGCCGTGGAGGCCCGCGCCGACCGGGCCGAAGACGACCGCCGGGATGCCGGCTTGCGCGAGCAGCGCGGCGTCGGTCCAAAAGCCCATGCCGGCGACGGGCGGTTCGCTGCCCAGCACGGCCGCGCCGTGGCGGCGCAGCAGGCGCACGACCTGCGCGTCCGGGTCGACGGCCAGGCCGGCGCGGGCGAACGTCGTCGTGACGGCGGCACGGAAGGCCGGGTCTTCCGCCGCGAGCGCGGCGAGGACCGCGCGCACGTCTTCCTCGACGCGCTGCGGCGTCTCGCCGGGGAGCGTGCGGCGCTCCAGGCGCAGACGGCAGCGCTCGGGGTAGCTCGAGTACTCCTGGCCGCCCTCGATCAGCGAAGCGTGCAGCGAGCCGCAGCCCAGCAGCGGGTCGGGCGGGGCGGCGCGCAGCGCGCCGTTCAGCCGCTCCAAGCCGGCCAGCACGCGCCCCATGTGGGCGATCGCGTCGACGCCCGCGCTGGGATCGGAGCCGTGCGCGGCGACGCCGCGCGTCTCGACCTCCAGCCAGGCGAAGCCCTTGTGCGCGACCGCGACGGTCAGGTTCGTCGGCTCGCCGACGATGGCCGCGGCGGCGCGCCAGCCGTCGGCGAGCACGGCCTCGGTGCCCAGGCTCAGGTACTCCTCGTCGGCGACGGCGGTCAGGATCACGTCGCCCGCCAGCCCTTCGCGCCGCGCGGCCGCGGCGGCGAGCATGAACGCCGCCAGCGCGCCCTTGGTGTCGCAGGCCCCGCGGCCGTAGAGCTTGCCGTCGCGCACGGCCGGTTCGTGCGGGTTTTCGCAGCCCGCGACGCCGACCGTGTCGAGGTGCGCGTTGAGCATCAGCGCCGGCCCGCCG
>JASLGJ010000263.1 GCA_030150085.1 Candidatus Elarobacter sp.
GCGGGTCGCCCACGTCGACCCCGTCCGGACAGCCGACCTCCAGCCCGTCGGCCGCGCCGACCCACACCCCGTCGTCGATGCCGACGTCGTCCAGCGCGCCGATGCGGACCGGCTTCGTGTCGCGCCGCGGCCTGCTGTTCGGCTAAACCGTCCCCGGCTAGGAGACCACGCGCACGCCGGTGTACCGCCGTGCGTGCGCTGGTTCTTCGCCCTGGCCTTGCTCCTCGCGCTGACGACCGGCGCGCGCGCGGAGCCGGCCCTCGTTCCCCAGCCGAACGAGATGGCGCTCGAAACGTGCCGGAGTCCTCTGTCGCTGGCCGCGCCGCTGACCGTTGCGCGCGACGCCGACCCAGGCGGGTTCGAGCTGCTGCGCGAGCGCTGGAGCGCGCTCGGCATCCCGGCGCCGCGGCTCGCCGCACCCGGCCGGCTCGCTCAGATCGACATCCGGCGCGCGCCGAGTCCGGCCGAACGCGAAGCGTACCGCATCGAGGTCCGCCCAGGCGGTGTGTCGCTGTGGGCCGCGGAGCGCGCGGGCGAGTTCGATGCGCTCGCGACGCTCGCGCAGCTTCCCGAGCGCGGCGCGCGCGGCTGGCACATCGCGTGCGCGCGCATCGCCGACGCGCCGGCGCTGCGCTGGCGGGTCGTCTCCGACGACGTCTCGCGCGGGCCGTTTCCCACGATGGCGTACGCGAAGGAGCGCATCCGCACGCTGGCCGCGCTCAAGATCAACGGCTGGTCGCCCTACATGGAGCAGGTGTTTGCCGACCCGCGCCACCCCTACGTCGCCTGGCCCAACGGCTGGACGCCCGCGCAGCTGCGCGAGCTGGCCGCGTACGCGCGCCGCTTCCACGTCACCCTGATCCCCGAGCAGCAGACCTTCGCGCACATGCACGAGTCGCTCAAGTGGGAGTCGCTCGCGCCGCTGGCGGAGCTCCCGCACGGCTACCTGCTGGCCGAAAGCGATCCGCGCACGTACGCGTACCTCGGCCCGCTGCTGCGCGGCGTGGTCGCGGCGACCGCGCCGACGCCGTTCGTCCACCTGGGCAGCGACGAGCCGATCGACCTGGGCCAAGGCCGCACGCCGCGCACGCCGCAGGCCTTCGCCGACCACGTGAAGCGCGTCGCGGGCTTTCTGGCCGGCAGCGGCGCGCGGCCGATGATCTGGGACGACGCGATCCAGCAGGACAAGTCGATCCTCGGCCTGATCCCGAAGGACACGGTGGTGGTGACGTTCCACTACGGGGCCGAGAAGACGTACCGGCCCTACATCGACCCGATCGCGAACGCCGGGTTCGACCAGATGGTCGCGCCGGGCGCGGCGAACTGGAACGAGATCTACCCCGACCTCGGCACGGCCTACGCCAACACCGCGGCGTTCGTCGGCGAGGCCAAAGGCGCGCGCGGGATGCTGGGGATGTTCTTCACCGTCTGGCACGACGACGGCGAGACGCTCTTCGAGGCGACCTGGCCCGCGATCGCGTACGCCGCCGCGACGGCCTGGCAGCGCGAGCCGGTCGCCGGCGCGACCTGGCACGCCGACTTCGCGCGCGCGTTCTTCGGCAGCGACGACCCGCGCTACGCGCGCGACCTCGACGCGCTCCAAGCCATCCGCCCGCTGCTCAAGACGGCCCCCGCCTCCGACCAGCCCGACTACGTGTTCTGGCGCGACCCGTTCGACCCGCGCCTGCAGGCGCGCGCGCAGGCGCTCGACCTGGCCGGCGTGCGCACCCGCGCCGAAGCCGTGCTGAGCGACCTCTGGAACGCGCCCCCGCCGCTGCACCCGCACGCCGCCGAGGCGATGCGGCTGGGCGCGCTGCGCTACGACGCGCTGGGCCGCCGCCTGCAGATCGGCAAGGAGGCCCGCGACTACTACGACGACGCCCGCGCGCACGCCGGCAAGCCGCAGCAGAACCAGGTGTACCGCAGCCTGGGCGTGGCGAAGTACCTCTGCTGGGAGCTGCGCAACGCGGTCGCCGACATCGCGCCGGTCTACGCCGCGGCCTGGCGCCACGAGAGCACCGAACCCGGATTGGAGCACATGCTCGCACGCTACCAGGTGGCCGAGGACCAGGCGCAGCGCTGCGCCGACCGCATCGACGGCGTGATGCGCGAAGACTACCTGCGCGCCGACAAGGTCCCGGCCTGGGACGAGGTGATGTCATCGGCGCGCTGAGCGGGGTCGCGATCGTCGTCGTCTTCCTCGTGCTGGCGGGGCTGATGATCGCGCGCAAGCTGCCGGCCCTGCTGGCGGTGCCGCTGATGGCGCTGGCGACCGCGGCGCTGGCCGGGGTGGGCGACCTGGCCGGCATCCTGACCGCGGGCGCGGTGAAGCTGGCCCCGGTCTATGCGACGCTGTTCTTCGGCGCGCTGCTCTCGCGGGTCGTGCTCTCGACCGGGATCGCCGAGACGCTCGTCACCTACGCGGCGGAGTTCGGGGGCGATCAGCCGCTGGTGCTCGCGCTGCTGCTCTCGGCCGTCGTCGCGATCCTCTTCACCACCGTGACGGGGCTGGGTGCGATCATCATGATCGGCACGATCGTGCTGCCGGTGCTGATGACGGTCGGCATCCCGCGCGCCACCTCGGCCACGCTCTTTCTCCTGGCGTTCGGGCTGGGCTACATCCTCAACATTGCGCAGTGGAAGTTCTACAGCTCGATCTTCGGCGTCGACCGCACCACGTTCCAGAGCTACGCGCTGGTGCTGTTCGTGGTTCAGGCGGTCGTGCTGGTGGCCTACGCGCTCGTCCGCACCCGCGCCGCGCGCGACTACGCGACCAGCGTGATCCCCGGCGAGCCGCCGCGCAAGCGGGTCGGCCCGGCGGCCCTGATCACGCCCGTGCTGCCGCTGGTGCTGCTGACCGTGCTGCACCTCGACGCGATCGTGGCCTTCGCGCTGGCCGCGCTCTACGGAGTGCTGGTCACCCGTCCGCGCGCCGCGGTGCAGACCCTGATCGCGGCTTGGATCCGCGGCATCGAGGACGTCGCGCCGGCGACGATCCTGATGATCGGGATCGGCATGCTGCTGGTCGCCGCGCAGACCCCCCAGGTGCAGGCCGCGGTGACCCCGCTGGTCTCGGCGGTCGCGCCGCGGTCGCCGCTGGGCTACGTGCTGCTGTTCGGCCTGCTCTCGCCGCTGGCGCTCTACCGCGGGCCGCTCAACCCCTACGGGGTCGGCATCGGCGTCTACACCGTGCTCGCGACGCTGCACGTGCTGCCCGCGGTCGCGCTGGTCGCCGCCGTGATGGCCGTGGTGCAAGTCCAAAACGTCTGCGACCCGACCAACACCCAGAACGTCTGGGTGGCGAACTTCACCGGCGTCTCGGTCGAGCGCATCACCCGCCTGACCCTCCCCTGGCAAGTCGGCGTCGCGACCCTGGCCGTGCTGATCGTCGTGATCGCGGGCGGCGCGCTGTTCGGCAAGCCGCCGTTCGCCATGCCCGCCGCCGCCGCGGCGACGACGACGAACGCGGTGCCGGCGACCGGCTTGCTC
>JASLGJ010000366.1 GCA_030150085.1 Candidatus Elarobacter sp.
CAAGCCCGAGCGCGTGATCGGCATGCACTTCATGAACCCCGTGCCGGTGATGAAGCTGGTCGAGATCATCCGCGGCATCGCGACCAGCGACGCGACCTACGCGCAGGTGCGCGACCTCGCGCTCGCGCTCGACAAGACGCCCGTCGAGGTGCGCGACTTCCCCGGTTTCATCAGCAACCGCATCCTGATGCCGATGATCAACGAGGCGATCCAGGCCCTCTACGAGGGCGTCGCGTCGGTCGAGGCGATCGACACGGTGATGAAGCTGGGCATGAACCACCCGATGGGCCCGCTCACGCTGGCCGACTTCATCGGCCTCGATACGTGCCTGGCGATCATGAACGTGCTGCACGACGGCTTCGGCGACTCGAAGTACCGTCCGTCGCCGCTGCTCAAGCAGTACGTGGCGGCGGGGTGGCTGGGCAAGAAGTCGGGCCGCGGGTTCTACGACTACTCCGGCGCGGCCAACGGCGCGGTGCCCCAGGCGGCCGCCGCGCGATGATCGAGACGCGAGCGGTCGCGACGTTCGAGCCGACCGACGAGCAGCGCGCGATCGGCGAGGTCGCGCGCGAGGTCGCCGAGCGCGAGATCGCGCCGCACGTCGCGGAGTGGGACCGCGCGCACACCTTCCCGCGCGAGCTGTACCGCAAGCTGACCGACGCGGGGCTGATGGGCATGTTCGTGCCCGAGCGCTACGGCGGCGTCGGCGCGGACTACGTGTCCTACGCGCTGGCGATCGAGCAGCTCGCGAAGGTCGACTCCGGCGCGGCGGTGACGGTGTCGGTGCACTCGATGATCTGCGGCGCGATCGCGACGCTGGGCAGCGACGAGCAGAAGGACCGCTGGCTCGAAGCGCTGGCGGCGCACGACGTGATCGCGGGCTTCGGGCTGACCGAGCCCGACGCGGGCTCGGACGCCGCGGCGATCCGCGCGAGCGCGCGGCGCGACGGCGACGACTGGATCCTCAACGGGCGCAAGCAGTGGTGCACCAACGGCGGCCACGCGGGCCTGATGATGGCGATGTTCCGCACGGGCGGACCGGGCGCCAAAGGCATCAGCGCGTTCCTGGTCGACACCTCGCTGCCCGGCATCGCCGTCGAGAAGGTCACCGAGAAGCTCGGCATCCACACATCGAACACCGTCGATCTCGCGTTCGACGACGTGCGCGTGCCGGCGAGCGCGCTGCTCGGGCGCGAAGGAGAGGGCCTCTCCTCCGCGCTCGCCACGCTGACCTCGGGCCGCATCGGCATCGCCTCGCAGGCGACCGGCATCATCGCGGCGTGCTTGGACGCGTCGGTCGCCTTCGCCAAGGACCGCGTCGCGTTCGGCAAGCCGATCGGCGCGTTCGAGGGCATCTCGTTCAAGATCGCGCGCATGGCGACCGATCTCGACGCCGCGCGCCTCCTGGTGTACCGCGCGGCCGCGCTGGCCGACGCGGGCCGGCCGTTCGCGACCGAGGCCTCCAAGGCCAAGCTGTTCGCGTCGGGCAAAGCGTGCGAGCACGCAGCGCAAGCGGTGCAGATTCACGGCGGCTACGGGTACACGACGGAGTTTCCGGTCGAGCGCTACTACCGCGACGCGAAGATCACCGAGATCTACGAAGGCACCTCGGAGATCCAGCAGATCGTGATCGCGCGCAGCCTGCTCGGGAAATTGGATACAAGCCGCGGCTGATACGCCGCGCGCAATCGAACATAAAGGTTATCTTAATCGCATCGCGCGCATTGCATACAGTGCGCGCGATGTTTTCGCGCGCGCGAGACGTGCGCGTCACACCTGCATTTGCGCGCGAGTGACCGTCATCGCTCGCGGGGCTAGACACGATGAGGTATGATAAACGTCGTCGTCGCCCGTGGGTGTACGGGCGTTCCGCCGGCAGGGTGTAGCCGGCGGCGGCGAGTGGGTGTACTCGCCGGAGGCCGGCGGCGTCGCGTGGCAGAGCCCGCGACGCCGCCGTGTGCATCATGGCGCGGGGTCGTCGAGGAATCGTTCGCGCAAGCCGGGCGGCGGGAGCGGGCAGGTGTCGCGCCGCCCGAACCAGCGGTAGCGGTTGCGCGCGACCCAGCGGTACGCCGCGTCGCGCGCGGCGCGCGGAACGAGGATCGCGGCGAAGGCCAGCGGCCACGGCGCGCGCAGCTCCAGCGCGATGTGGAGCACCGCGTCGCTCCGCTCGTGACGGCGGACCGCCGCGCGAGCCGAGCGTGGTGCTGCTCGCGGGCGGCCGCCCGTCGGCGCGAGCAGCTCGGCCGCGCGCGGCGACTGCAGCGAGACGAAACGAACGCGCCCGGCCGGGTCGTTGGCGTGGACGAAGCGCACGACGCCGTTGCAGAGGTTGCAGACTCCGTCGAAGAGGACGACCGGCTCGCTCATGCCGGTTGCGACCGCCCCGGCGGCCGGATCGCTGCACGGCGGGGGCACGCTCGCTCGCGTGCGACCATTGTCGTCGAGGGCCGTCCGCTCGCGGTGCGGAACGGTCGGCACGCCATGAAGTTGATGGAATACCAGGGCAAGGACCTGTTCCGGCGCGTCGGCATACCGACGCCCGCCGGCGTCTTCGCCACGACCGCCGACGAGGTCGAGACCTATATCAAGGACCACCCCGGCTCGTGGGTGCTCAAGAGCCAGGTCATGATGGGCGGCCGCGGCAAGGCGGGCGGCATCAAGTTCGCCGACGACGCCGCGACCGGCGACGCGCTCGCGCGCGAGCTGATCGGCAAGGTCCTCAAGTCGGTCCAGAACCCCGAGGGCGAGGAAGTGAAGTCGCTCCTGGTCGAGGAGAAGGTCGACATCGCCAGCGAGGCCTACGTCTCGATCGCGATCGACCGGGCGGCCAAGAAGCCGGTCGTGCTGGTCACCGCGCAGGGCGGGATGGACGTCGAGGAGGTCGCCGAGCGCGATCCGGCCGCGATCTCGAAGTACTGGATCGACCCCGCCGCCGGCTACTCGAGCTTCATCGGGCGGCAGCTCGCGTTCGACGCCAAGCTGCCCGAGGGCTACCGCAAGGCCTTCCCGGCCATCCTGGGCGCGCTCTACGCGCTGTTCATGGACTACGGCGCCAACCTGGTCGAGATCAACCCCCTCGTGCTGACCCGGGACGGGCGGGTGATCGCCAGCGACGCCAAGGTCGAGCTCGACGACAACGGGCTCTACCGCAACCCCGACGTGGCGGCCTGGAACAAGCAGACCCCGGCGGACGAGGACCAGGCGGCCGCGGTCGCGATCGGCCTGGGGATGTCCAACTACGCCAAGCTCGACGGCACGATCGGGGTGATCGCCAACGGCGCGGGGCTGGGCATGGGCACGATGGACGCGATCCGCAACGCGGGCGGCGCGGCGGCCAACTTCCTCGACATCGGCGGCGGCGCCCAGGCGGAGCTCGTGAAGAAGAGCTACGACCTGGTGACGTCCGACCCCAAGGTCAAGGCGATGTTCATCAACATCTTCGGCGGCATCACGCGCGGCGACCAGGTCGCCCGGGGCATCGTCGAGGCCCTCAAAGGGGGCGACGTGCGCGAGGTGCCGCTGGTGGTGCGGCTGACCGGCACCAACGCCGAGGAGGGCCGCGCGATCCTGGCCGAGGCCGGGTTCGTGCCGGTCGAGACGATGGACGAAGGCGCCGCGCGCGCCGTGGCCCTGGCGAACGGAGAGGCGAAGTAACGTGGCGATCTTCCTGGACAAGAACTCCAAGGTCATCGTGCAGGGCATCACCGGGCGCGAGGGCGCGTTCCACACCGCCCGCATGCTGGCGTACGGCACGAACATCGTGGGCGGGGTGACCCCCGGCAAGGGCGGCACCACGATCGAGTCCGGCCAGCCGGTCTTCAACACGGTCAAGGACGCGGTCGAGGCCACCGGCGCGACCCACTCGATCATCTTCGTCCCGCCCTTCGCCGGCGCCGACGCGCTGTGGGAGGCGCACGACGCGGGCATCGGCCTGGCGGTCTGCATCACCGAGGGCATCCCGGCCCACGAGATGCTGCGGGTGGTCAACACCACGCCCGGCATGCGCATCATCGGCGGCAACTGCCCGGGCCTGATCTCGCCCGGCAAGTCGCTGGTCGGGATCATGCCCGGCCACATCTTCGCCCCCGGCAGCGTGGGCATGATCTCGCGCTCGGGCACGCTCACCTACGAGATCGTCGACGGGCTGACCCGGGCGGGCCTGGGCCAGTCGACCTGCGTGGGGATCGGGGGCGACCCGATCATCGGCACGACCTTCGTGGACTGCCTGCGCGAGTTCGCGCGCGACCCCGAGACTCGGGCCCTGGTGGTGGCCGGCGAGATCGGCGGCTCGGACGAAGAAGACGCCGCCGCCTTCATCAAGCAGCACATCCCCGACAAGCCGGTGGTGGCGTTCATCGGCGGCCGCTCGGCGCCCAAGGGCAAGCGCCTGGGCCACGCCGGCGCGATCATCTCGGGCAACACCGGGACGCCGGAGTCCAAGGTCGCGGCCTTCGCGGCGGCCGGCGTTCCGGTCGCCGACCGGCCCAGCGACATCCCGCGCCTGCTGGCCGAGCGGCTCAAAACGGTCCCCGCCTAGCGCGCTTTCGGAAATAATTTCCGCCTGCCGAGGCGGACAGGGGACCGTAGTTCCGGCCGAAAAGGGTGCGCTGATTCGCCGCGCGGGCGACCGCGCCGAATCTCGCACCATCTTGTGAAAGGCAACGGTATGCGCAGATCCCTAGCGCGCACCCTGACTGCCGTTCTGGTGCTCCTCGCGCTGCTGGTCCAGGGCTCTTGGGCTCTGGCCGGCACCACGGGGAGCATTTCCGGCGTGCTCACGGACACCGCCGGAGCGGCCGTCTCGGGAGCGCGTGTCAGCGCCGTGAGTCCCAGCCAGCAGGCGGCGGTGACCACGGACGGCTCGGGACGGTATCAGTTCGTCTCGCTCGCACCGGACACGTACACCCTGAGCTTCGAGAAGCAGGGTTACCAGACGGGGTCGCAGGCGGGCATCACGGTCCAGGCGGACCAGAACATCACCGTCAACCTCAGCGCCACGCGAGCGCTCCAGAACATCGGCCGCACCGCCTCGCGCGCGAGCAGCGCGCTGGTCCGGCCCGGGCAGACCGCCAGCGAGTACTCCGTCACCCCCGCGCAGCAGCAGGCCGTCGCGTCGCTGGGCGGCGGGACGAACCTCAACTCCGCCTACAGCGCGATCTCGTCGGTCCCCGGCGTCGTCGTGCCGATCGGCAACGCCGGCTGGGGCCAGTCGGTGTTCATCCGCGGCGGCGACTACACCCAGACCGGCAACGAGGTCGACGGCATCCCGATCAACCGCTCCTTCGACCAGTACGCCTCGGGCGCGCTGTCGTCGCTGGGCAACCAGGAAGTCCAGGTCTACACCGGCAACGCGCCGGCCGACGCGCAAGCGGTCGGTCTGGCCGGTTTCGTCAACCAGGTCATCCGGACCGGAACGTATCCCGGCAACATCAGCGCCTCGCTGGGCGTGGGCACGCCGGCGATCTACAACCACGCCAACTTCGAAGTCGGCGGGGCCTCGCCCAACCGCCTGTTCTCGTACTACGTCGGAACCGGCGGCTACAGCCAGGACTTCCGCGTGGTCGACCAGTTCAACGGCGCCGGCTACCTGGCCCGCAGCGGCTTCGGCACGCTCTACAACTACACCGCGGCGAACTGCGGCACGGCCCACCCGAGCGTGGGCTGCTACAGCAACTCCTCGCCCTTCCTGGGCGGCCTGCCGCTGGGCCCCAACGGCTACAACGTGGCCGATCTCTCGTTCGGCGGCTCGCCGTACCTCAACGACCGCGAGACGATCGCCAACTTCCACATCGGGATCCCGCACAAGAAGGACGGGAACCACGACGACGTCCAGCTGCTCTACGACTACGGCAACATCCGCAACTACCCCAACGACAGCATGAACGCGTGGGGCCCGCAGCTCAACGACGTCGTCAACGGCACCGCCGACAACGGCGCGATCACCAACCTGGGCACCTGCCCGGCGCCGGCGGTCGGCGGCACCGGCTACGTGCCCGGAACCGTGACCACGTGCGCGGGCGGCGTCTCGCCGTTCTATGCCGACCAGAACGTCTACACCGGCCCGGTCGGCGCGCCGTTCACCCCGGGCAACGTGAACGCGACCCGGAACTACGCCTTCGCCAGCTCTCCGAGCGGCCGCGTCCTGGGCGCCCCGGTCGACTTCAACCGCCAGGACGGCGAGACCAACGCCTTCGCGATCGTCAAGGCGCAGTACCAGCACAACATCGCCGACAAGGGCTACGTGCGGCTGTATGGCTACTCGCTGTACTCCGACCGCATCGACAACGGCATCGTCGGCCTGTTCCAGAACTTCGCCGGCGCGTTCCCGCAGGACTACACGATCAGCGCCCACACGCGCGGCGTCGTGCTCAACTCGGGCTACCAGCTCTCGCCCGAGCACCTGCTCAACTTCAACGTCGGCTACACGACCTCCAACGCCGACCGCTACAACAACCTCACCGCGGGAACGCTCTCCGAGCAGCCCGTGGCGTACCTGCTGAGCTCGGCCAACCCGACGGGCGGCTGCTATGCGTTCCCGACCGGCGCGTTCAGCGGCGGCGGCGCGCCGCCGCCCGGCACCGCGGCGACCCAGGTCACCTGCGGCAACGCCGCGCAGTACCGGCTCGCGCCGGTCGGCTCGGCCGGCCCGCTCGTCCCGCGCGGCAGCATCTCGCCGACCGTCGGCACCGAGAACGCCTACACGTGCGGCGGCTCGGCCTGCCAGTACTACGCGATCAACGACGGCCGCATCGCCTCCAACAACACGGTCAAGCCCAAGTTCCTCAACATGTCCATCGGCGACACGTGGAAGCCCAACGCGAAGCTCTCGTTCGACGCCTCGCTGCGGCTGGACACCTTCTCGTACGTCATGCAGGACACCAACACGCTGGGCAACCAGCTGTTCGTGAACGACTTCAACGCGACCAACTGCATCAGCGGCACGACCATCACGACGCGGGCCCGCGGCGCGGCCTGCCCGGCCGGGGCCAGCCCGGCGGCCCTCTCGGCGCAGAGCGCCGACCTGACCTACGCCGACGTCCTCCAGCCGCGCCTGGGGGCGACCTACGCCACCGACCCGTACAACGTGTTCCGGGCCTCGTACGGCCGCTTCGTGCAGCCGGCCCAGACCTCGGCGGTCCAGGCGACCAACATCCAGTCGGCCGCGCCCAGCGCGCAGTTCTACTCCAACTTCGGCTTCACGGGCTATGCCCGCGCGGTCGAACCGGAGATCTCGTACAACACCGACTTCTCGTGGGAACACCAGTTCCGCGGTTCGGACCTGAGCTCGCGGCTGACCCCGTTCTACCGCAAGACGCAGAACGAGTTCGCCACCATCCTGGTCGACCCCAAGACCAACTTCGTCGCCACGGTGAACGGCCAGAACCGGACCGCCAGCGGCTTCGAGCTGGCCGTCAGCAAGGGCGACTTCAGCCGCAACGGCTTCTCGGGCCAGCTCTCGTACACGTACACCTACGCGTACAACAAGTACAAGGTCTTCCCGACCGGCGGGTCGTTCGTGACCGGCATCAACCAGGCGATCCAGCAGTTCAACGGCTTCACGCATGCCGGGGGCGGCGCGCCCTGCTACACGACCGGCGGCGCGGCCGATCCGGCGTGCGCGGCGGGCTCGATCGCCAACCCCTACTACAACATGCAGCCGCAAGGCCTGCTCGATCCCAACGGCAAGTACTTCCCCTACAACCAGGCGCCGGGCTACGGCTCGGGCACCTCGACCAGCTACCTGATCCCGCACGTCGCCTCGCTGGTCGTCCAGTACAAGCGGGACCGCCTGCGCGTCACCCCCTCGATCCAGTTCGAGGCGGGCTCGCGCTACGGCTCGCCGGTCGCGGTGGGCGGCATCGACCCCAGCACCTGCACGGCGGCGCTGGGCTCGGCGGCGACCGACCCGCGCTATGCGGGCACCGGCGTCACCGCCGGCTCCGGCTACGACGCTTCGAGCTGCTCGGGCATCATCAACGTGCCCGACCCCTACACCGGGAAGTTCGACGCGATCGGCCAGTTCGTGCAGCCCAACCTGATCAACGCCAACCTCCAGCTCTCGTACGACTTCAGCCGTAACGTGACGCTGCAGGTCACCGCGGCCAACATCTACTCGCAGTGCTTCGGCGGGTCGAACGTGCCGTGGGCGAGCGCGGGCCGCTTCGGCTGCGGCTACTCCGCGGCGCTGTCGGCGGGGAACTTCTACAACCCCGGCGACACGATCCAGCCCGGCTTCCAGTACCCCTACGCGCCGGTCTACGGGGCCTCGCTGCAAGCGCTCTCGCAGCAGGCCGCCAGCCCCTTCGAGCTCTTCCTGGAGCTCAAGCTCAACCACCTCTAGGCCCGGTCGACCCCGGCGGGCGCGTGGAAGCGCGCGCCGACCCGGACCCCCGACCGCCAGGAGGATATCCTCCTGGCGGTCTTTTCATCGGCCGGCGGCTTTGCGTCACCTTAATCCCACTTAAAGGTTGCCAAGCCGTTCCCAAGAATTGACCCGGCGAGCGCCCCGGGGGGTTCCCCCGCGGCGTGTCATTTCCGCAAGTCTTCGGAAAGGCTAGCCATGCGCAGTTCCTTCGTGCGCACGCTGACCGCCGTACTCGCGCTGCTCGTCATGCTGGTCCAGGGAACATGGGTTCTGGCCGGCACGACGGGCGGTATCGCGGGCACGGTGGCCGACGCGCAAACCGGGCGTGCGATCGCTGGAGCGAGGATCTCGGTCTCGAGCCCCTCGCAGAACGCGACGACCACTTCCGACGCGCAGGGCCGATACGGCTTCCTGTCGCTCGGACCCGACACGTACACGCTGACGATCACCGCCCCCGGCTACCAGGCGTTCAGCCAGCCGGGCATCACGGTCATCGCCGACCAGACCCAGACCTTCAACTTCACCCCCACCCGCCAGATCGCCGAGATCGGCCGCACGCGCTCGCGCAGCGCGACCGACCTGGTCAAGCCGGGTCAGACGGCTGACGTCTACTCGATCAGCGGCCAGCTCTCGCAGAACACGCAAGCGCTGGGCGGCGGCAACCTGTTCCAGACCTTCTCGGCGCTCTCGTCCGTTCCGGGCGTGTACGTGCCGCAGGGTACGGCCTACGGGCAGAACACCTCGGCGCCGTACATCCGCGGCGGCGACTACAGCCAGGTCGGCTTCGAGTTCGACGGCATCCCCGTCAACCGCGCCTTCGACAACTACGTCACCAACACGCAGGGCATCACCGGGCAGCAGGAGCTGCAGGTGTACAACGGCGGCATCCCGGCCTCGTCGGCCGGCGAAGGCCTCTCGGGCTACATCAACCAGGTGATCAAGAGCGGCACCAACCCCGCCACCGGTTCGATCGAGGGCGTGCTCGGCACCCCGTCGTTCTACCACTACCTGCGCGGCGAGTACGGCGGCGCTTCGCCCAACCGCAACTTCTCGTACTACGTCGGTACCACCGGCTGGAACCAGGGGTTCCGCTACGGTGACCAGTTCAACGGCGGCACGGGCCTGGGCAACGGGCTGGCCGTCTCCGCGTTCGGCAACTTCGACCCCGCCAACTCGATCACGATCGCGCCCTACGCGATCGGGGGCGAGAACGACATCGAGACCCGTGAGTCGGTCGGGAACGTCCACATCGGCATCCCGCACCACAACGGCGACGGCGGCCGGGACGACATCCAGCTCCTCGGCTCGGTCGGCTACCAGGGCTTCCACGCGCTGGACAGCTACAACGACTACGGCGGCCTGGGCAGCGCGCTGCTGAACAACTACGGCACGCCGGCCGTCCCGTACTACCCGGCCGCGTTCGTCTACAACGGGCCGATCTACAACGGCTTCGACCCCAGCCGGATCGGGCTCTACACGACCCCGTTCGCGCCCACCGGCGGCCCGGCCGTTCCCGTCCACGTCGGGAACACGACCGTGTACCTGCCGGAGATCAATCCGAACACCCGTGGCCTGCAAGAGAACAACAACGGGATCTTCAAGGCCCAGTACCAGAAGAACATCGGTTCTTCGGCGTACATCCGCATCTACGGCTACACCAACTACTCCAACTGGTTCATCTACGACCCGCCGTACAACGGCGGCGCCTGGCTGCCGTTCTCGGTCATCGGCCAGCGCGACTACGAGCTCAACACCCACACTCGGGGCGGCTCGCTCGAGTTCGCGGACCAGATCAACTCGCGCAACCTGATCCAGGGCTCGGCGCAGTACACCTACTCCGACGTCACCCGCGCCAACAACAACACCATGTCGGGCGCAGGCTACCGCGTTCAGCTGGTCGACGCCAACGGCTTCTGCTACAACCAGACCACCGGCGCGAACGTCAACTGCTACTCGGGCAACAACCTGACCGGCGGCTACACCCCGGCCAACTACACCGGCACCCTGGCTCCGATCACCGGAGCGGCAGCGGCCGCCGGCGCCGCCTACCAGGTGACCAACAGCGGTCAGGCGGTGACGTTCAACACCGTCACGCCGAAGTTCGGCTCGGTCTCGCTGAGCGACCAGATGACCATCGGCGACAAGCTCAAGCTCGACCTGGGCCTGCGCTTCAACAGCTACATCTACGCGCTGTCCGACACCGGCCAGCAGGCCATCACCGGCGGCAGCAACGCGCTGCAGTTCGTGGAGTTCAACCGCGAGCACTGCTACAACGCGGCCACCGCGTCGATCACGCTGGCCACCGCGGCCAGCGGGTTCACCTGCCCGGCCGGCACCGCGCACGTCGCGATGAGCAACGACTACCCCAGCCAAGTCGCCTCGACCGTGCTCGAGCCGCGCGTCGGCGGCACGTTCACCATCTCGCCCTACGACGTGATCCGTTTCTCGGGCGGCAAGTACTCGCAGCCGGTCATCTCGGCCCAGACGCAGTACAACCGCGCCGGCGACCTCGCCTCGTACGACGCGGTGAACTTCTACCAGTACGGCTTCAACACGCCGCGGCACTACGCTCCCCCGCAGGTCTCGTTCAACTACGACCTGACCTACGAGAAGCGGCTCAAGAACTCGCCCCTGTCGTTCTCGGCGACGCCGTTCTTCCGGCGCACCCAGGACCAGGAGCAGTCGTTCTTCCTCGACCCGCGGACCAATTTCGTGTCGGGCCTGCCGGTGGGCAGCCTGCGCGCCTTCGGCTACGAGCTGCTCGGCCGCTACGGTGACTTCAACCGCGACGGCATCAGCGGCCAGGTCTCGTTCGCGTACACCAACTCCAAGATCAAGTACTCGAACTTCCCCGGCACCAACACCAACGTCATCGACCTGATCAACTCCTCGCTGATCGGGGGCTACAACGCCCTCACCTCGGCGGGCGGCGGCTCGCCCTGCTACAACGCCTCGGGCACCGGGGTCGGGCTGACCGGCGGCGCGTGCGCGGCCGGCACCACGCCCAACCCGTACTACAACCAGCCGCTCCAGCCCGGGCTGGACCGCAACCAGTACTACTCGCCCTACGACGTGCTCCCGGCGGCCGCCAGCGGTCTGTTCGCGGTCGGCTCGAGCAACTCGTACGAAGTGCCCTACACGATGACGGCGATTCTGCAGTACCGCAAGAACGGTCTGCGCATCGTCCCGACCGTGCAGTACGACTCGGGCTTCCGCTACGGCTCGCCGTTCGCGTGGCAGGGCTACGACCCGTCGCAGTGCGGCGGCTCGGCCGACACCGCGAGCTGCGTCGCAGCGGGCGGCGTCATCTTCCGGCCCAACCCGTACACCGGCCGCTACGACTCGCTGGGCGAGTTCAAGTCGCCCGGTACGCTGACGCTCTCGGCGCAGATCGCCAAGGACTTCAGCAAGCGGCTCACCGGCACGCTGATCCTGACCAACCTCTACCGCCACTGCTTCACCCGCGGCTACGCGTGGGAGCAGGGCGGCAGCCAGAGCTGCACGTACGGCGTCAACGGCGCCTACGTCGCCGGCGGCCCCTACCTGGGCAACGGCACGCAGCCCGGCACGACGTACGCGCGGATCCAGAGCGATCCGTTCGGCTACGCGCCCGGCGGCTTCGGCAACCCGTTCAGCGCCTACGCCTCGCTGCAGCTCAAGCTGTAAGCGCGACCCGGTCGTTGGACCAAGAAGGGCTCCGGCTAGCGCCGGGGCCCTTCGCCTTTTCCGGTGGTATACTCGCGGGATGCACTTCGGCTACCACTGCGAGGAATGCGAAGAGGCGGTCTGGCTGGCGACCACGCGGCCCGAGCTGCAATGGCTCAAGAACCGCCGCCACGTCGTGCGCGAGGTGCAGCGGCACTTGAGCGGGGGGCTAGACGGCTGGATGGACGAGGGCTTGGCGTTCCTGGACCGGCACGACGGCCACAGCATCGTCGTGGTAGAGAAGCGGACCGCCTAGCGCGTCGAGGCAAGCAGGGCCGATTCCCAGAATTCCGGAAGAATTAGGAGTGCGACATTTGTCGCGACTCTAGCGGGTACGGTCGCGGTTTCCGAAAGGATACTTGCCTTGACCATTCCGACGCCCTTGCGGCGAGGAACCCTAGCGGCACTGTTGGCTTTCGCGTTCGTCCTCCAGGCAACGTCAAGCGTTCTGGCGGGCACGACCGGCGGGGTCAGCGGTAACGTCACCGACGAGAACCATCGTCCGCTCACCGGCGCCAAGGTGACGATCGCGAGTCCCACCCAGTCGGCCACGACGAACACCGACGCGGCCGGCCACTACGCGTTCCTCGCGCTTCTCCCCGACACGTACACGGTCACGGTCACGCAACCGGGCTACGCTCCCGACTCCGTCGGCGGCGTCACGGTGCAGGCCGACAACACCGTCAACATCGACCTCCACGCCCAGCACCAGCTCAAGCAGATCGGCGCGGTCACCAGCCGCTCCAACACCGAGCTGGTGCGCGCGGGCGTCACCTCCGACGTCTACTCCGTGAGCGCCGCGCAGGCGACCGCGGCGCAGGGCCTGGGCGGGGGCGGTTCGCTCAACCAAGCCTACTCCGCGGTGGCCGCGGTGCCGGGCGCGTACGTCCCGGTGGGCCAGTCCGGCTGGAACCAGGCGGTCTACGTGCGCGGCTCCAACTACGACCAGACCGGCTACGAGTACGACGGCGTGCCGGTCAACCGCGCGTTCGACAACTACGCCGCGCACACCGCGGCCAGCATCGGGCAGCAGGAGCTGCAGATCTACACCGGCGGCGGGCCGGCCAGCGCCTCGGCCTCGGGCCTGGGCGGGTTCATCAACCAGACCGTGCGGACCGGGACCTATCCCGGCACCAAGAACCTCACCCTGGGACTGGGCACGCCGACCTTCTACCACCAGCTGCGCGGCGAGCTGGGCGGGGCCAGCCCCAACCGCAGCTTCAGCTACTACCTGGGCTTCGACGGCTACAACCAGGACTTCCGCAACTTCGACCAGTTCGACGGCGCCTCGTTCAGCCAGGGCATCCGCGCGCCGCTGACCACCGCGCTCTACAACGGCCTGGCCCCGGCCTGCACCGGCGGCGGCTCGGGCTTCACGGCCAACGCCGACGGCACCGCCACGCTCCCCTCGGGTGCGACGATCGCCGCCGACCCGGGCTGCTACGCCTTCACCAGCGGCGCGGTGGAAGTGCCGGCCCAGGTGACCGACCGCGAGTTCGTCGCCAACCTGCACTTCGGGCTGCCGCACCGGCGCGACGCGTCGCTGCGCGACGACCTGCAGCTGCTCTACACCAACAGCGGCCTGAACACGTATTACGGCGACTCGGTGAACGACGTCGGCGCGGCGGCCTACGCCAACGCCTACGGCGACCTGCCGCAGTACCGCGACACGTTCACCTACGCGCCCGGAACGCCGTTCGGCGCGCCGGTCTGCGGCGGCGCGGCCAACGGCACGCCGCAGCCCGGCTGCGGGGGCGGCAGCGCGATCGCGCCGGTGAACTACCTGTTCCCCGACTCGCCGCGCAGGCGCGCGGTGGGCGCGTTCATCGACCCCGGGCACCGCGACGGGTTCCTCAACAACGCCTCGATCGGCAAGGTCCAGTACACGCGCAGCTTCAGCGCCGGAGCCTACGCGCGCGCGTTCGTGTACGAGTTCTACTCCGACTGGCTCAACAACGCGGCGGTCAGCAGCGGCTACGGCACGGCCGTGCCGGTCAACGTCTCGCCGGACTACGAGCTGATCACCCACACCCGCGGCGCGGAGCTCCAGTTCGCCGACCAGGTCAGTGCCAAGCACCTGCTCCAGCTCACCGGCAACTTCACCACCGCCACGGCCGAGCGCTGGAACAACCGCACCCGCACCAACACGGCCGGCGCCTTCTCGACCAACCTGGCCGACGCGGCGGGCAACTGCTACGGCGCGAGCGGCGCGCTCACCGCGTGCAACCGCAACAACCTCGACTCGCGCGGCACGTTCGCCAACCCGGCGCCCTTCGCGGCGAGCGGCGCGGCGGCCGCCGCGGGCGCGCAGTGGATCGTGACGCTGCCCGGCGAGCAAGGACCGGACAACACGGTCAAGCCGAGCTTCACCAGCGTCGCGCTGACCGACCAGTTCAACCCCACCGACCGGCTCTCGCTCAACCTGGGCCTGCGGCGCGAGGTGTTCGGCTACAAGCTGGCGGCGCAGAACGACGCGGGAGCGCAGTTCTGGGCCCGCGCGGCGGCGCGCGAAGCGTGCTACGACCCGACCTCGCTTGCGTTCACCGGGTTCGCGCTGAGCTGCGGCGGTTCGTCGGTCCACCCCGACGGGCAGAACGGGCGGCCCCTCTACAGCGTGAACTATCCCCTGAACTACACGGTCGGGGTGACCGAGCCGCGCGCCTCGGGCACCTACCGGATCGACGCGGACACCGTGCTGCGCACCTCGTACGGGCGCTACGCCCTGCCGCCCAACGCGGCCTCGGTGCAGTACAACGAGCGCGAGCCCAACACGCCGGGCTACTTCTTCCCGAAGTTCGTGGCGGTCGGCTTCTTCGAGCCGCTGCACCAAGTGCGCCCGGCGATCGCCAACAACTACGACTTCTCGCTCGAGAAGCACCTGCGCGGCACCGACGTGAGCTTCAAGCTCACCCCGTTCCTGCGCAACACCACCGACAACCTCGAGAACGTCTACATCGACCAGGCGACGCAGTACGTCAGCACGATCAACGCCGGCACGGTCAAGACGCTGGGGCTGGAGTTCGCGCTCAACAAGGGCGACTTCACCCGCGACGGGCTGGCGGCGGCGTTCGGCCTGACCTTCACCAACGGCTGGGAGCGCTACACCAACCTGGGCAACACCTCGGTCAACGCGATCGACCAGATCAACGCCGGAATCAGCGGCTACGACGCCCTGGCGCAGGGCCCGGCCTGCTTCACCCCGGCCGGTACGGCCGCGGACTGCACCAGCCCGACCGATATCCGCAACCCCTACGCCGGCCGGCCGGTGCAGCCGCTGCTCGCCCGCGACGACTGGTACACCCCGTTCAACATCACCCCGGCGGTGCCGGGCGCGGTCGCCTCGTCGTACTTCTCGCCCTTGACGATGACCGCGATCGTGAACTACAAGCACCGCCGGCTGACGCTCACGCCGTCGCTGCAGTACGTGCAGGGCGCCAAGTACGGCGCGCCGCTGAACAGCATCGGCTACGATCCCTCGACCTGCACGACCAACCAGAGCGCCGGGATCACGGGCGTGCTGGGCCCCGGCCACGGCGACCCGCTCAAGGCCGACTGGACCTCGTGCGGCGGGACGACGATCGTCCCCAACCCCGACACCGGGCGCTTCGACGGCATGGGCGAGTTCCGCCAGCCCAACCAGATCCTGGGCAACCTGCAGGTTCAGTACGAGGTGAACCCGCGCACGCGGGCCCGCTTCCTGTTCGCGAACCTGCTCAACCGCTGCTTCGGCGGCAGCACGACCGCCTGGAGCCGCGGCGGCAGCGTCTGCGCCTACGGGCAAGACGCGTACTACGGCTCGTCGGGCATCTCGAATTTCTGGAACGGCGCGGGACCCAACGACGCCGCCGCCAACGGCACGCTGCCGAGCGGCTGGAACAGCCACACCTACTACCCGATCGCCGCGACGAACCCGTTCCAGGCGTACTTCCAGCTCGAGCTCAAGCTCTAGCCGGCGGCGGCCGCGCGGCTCACGTCGCACGAGCCGAGCGGACCCCAAACGCGAAGACGCCCGGCGCGAGCCGGGCGTCTTTCGCGAGCGAGCGCGGGGGAAGCGCTACTTCGGGACGCGGATCTTCTGGCCGACCGCGAGCGAGGCGGAGCCGAGGTGGTTGACGCCGATGATCTGGTCGACCGTGGCCTGGACGTCGCCGCCGGCCGGCGTGGTGCGCTCGGCGAGCGACCACAGCGAGTCGCCCGGGCGCACCGAGACGGTGGCGTAGCTGACGGGCGGCGCGGCGTGGACCGTGCTCGAGATGGCGGGAAGCGTCACCGCCAGGCTGAGTCCCGCGAGGGCCACCGCCGGCATGAGGGTGAGTTTCCGTTTCGTCGTCCCGT
>JASLGJ010000372.1 GCA_030150085.1 Candidatus Elarobacter sp.
CTCGCGCACGGGGGCGTCGGTTTCGGCGTAACGGTGCACTGCTGCCGCCGCCTAGCCCGCCGCGGCCGGCGCGGCGCGGTTGACGACGGTGTCCTCGTGGATCTCCCGGAAGAACAGGGCCAGGATGCTCTGCACGTCGTCGACGTAGCGGAATACCATGCGGAAGTCGTCTTCGCTCAGGATGAGCTGGGTCAGGATCTTCCACATCTCCAGCGCGTGGTCTTCGCTGGTGTCGACCGCGAGGTGCGCCTCCTGGCCCCGGACCAGCTCGCGCCCCAGCGCGCGCTCCAGGTTGCGCACGATGTCGGGCTGCAGCTTCTGCTGGGTGTACTCGACCAGGTAGTTCGAGACCACCGCCGCCATGGGGTGCTCGTGCTCGAGCGCGTAGTAGAAGAAGCCCTGGAAGAGGCGGGTCGCCAGGTACGGCTCGGTGGCCTGGATCTCGTCGAGCGAGATGCCCGCGGCCTGGCAGTCGCGCACGTAGAGCTTGTCGTGCAGCATCTCGTCGGCCTGGTAGTGCGCGTAGTCCGCCGCGGCCTTGGGCGAGATCTGCGCGATCTTGTAGATCGCCTTGGACTGGCTGACCCGCGAGAGGCGGATGCGCCACACGTGCTCGATCAGGGTGCGGCGGTAGTAGGCCAGGTCGATGTCCTTGTCTTTCATGTGCGAGGCGTAGGGAACGGTGCGCTTCCACTCGTCCATCTTGCGGTCGAGGTAGCGGTCCAGCTCGGCTTTCCTGCGCAGCCCTTCTTCTTCGGAAAAGTACGGGGCGGGATGGGCGATCCCGGAATTGCGAACCCGGTTCATGGTGGTTCTCCTCACAAAGGACGTGAGCGGTGGGAGCGCGCGCGCAACGGCTGCGCGCACGCGGTGCGGGAAGGCACTTTGGGGTACGAGAAAGCGGACTCGCTCGCCATGATGCAGACGGAGGTCACATGGTCACCAGCACGCAGAGCACGCCCGGCACGCTGACGGTTCGCGAGCTGCGCGCGCGCCCGCTCGACCTGACCCTGCCGCGCCCGGTCGAGACGGCCAGCGGCGCGATGAAGACGGCGCCGATCGTGCTGATCGACGTGCTCACCGAGGAAGGCGTGACCGGCTGCAGCTACGTGCGCAGCTACACGCCGACCGGGCTGGGCCCGCTGGCGCAGCTGCTCGCCAACCTGCAGCCGCAGCTGGCCGGCCAGAGCGCCGCGCCGGCCGCGGTCGAGCGCCGGCTGCAGCGCCACTTCCGCCTGCTCGGCCCGCAGGGGCTGACCGGCGCCGCGCTGGCGGGAATCGACATGGCGCTCTGGGACGCGCGCGCGAAAGCCTGCGGCGTGCCGCTGGTGACGCTGCTCGGGGGCGAGCCCAAGCCCGTGCCGGCCTACGCCAGCCTGCGCACCATGAGCCCCGCCGCGGCGGCGGCCGAAGCCGAGGAGGTCGCCGCGCTGGGCTTCACCGGCATCAAGATGAAGATCGGGCGCGGCACCCTCGCGGACGACCTGGAGACGATCCGCGCGGTGCGCGCCGCCGTCGGCGACGCGGTGAAGCTGATGGTCGACTACAACCAGAGCCTCTCGGTGCCCGAGGCGATCGCGCGCGCCCGCGTGCTCGACGGCGAGGGCCTGTACTGGATCGAGGAGCCGACGCTGGCCGACGACTTCGCCGGCCACGCGCGCATCGCCGCGGCGGCCGCGACCGCGATCCAGCTGGGCGAGAACTGGTGGGGTCCGCACGACATGCTCAAGAGCATCCAGGCCGGCGCGTCCGACCACGTCATGCTCGACGCGATGAAGCTGGGCGGCGTGACCGGCTGGCTGCGCGCCGCGGCCTTGGCCGAGGCGCACGGGCTGCCCGCCTCGAGCCACACCTTCCCCGAGTACAGCGTGCACCTGATGGGCGTCACGCCGACCGCGCACTGGCTGGAGTACCTCGATCACGTCGCCGCGATCCTGGAGCAGCCGGTGCGGGTCGAGAACGGGCACCTCGTCACGCCCGCCACCCCGGGCAGCGGGGTGGCGTGGAACGAGGACGCGGTGCGCCGGGCGCAAGCCTCATGACGCCACCCCGCTAGGCTCGCGGTAGGCGACCCGAAAGCGCTCGTCGGCGAGCCGTTCGAGCGCGCCGACCTCGCGCGCCAGGTCGGCGCAGTCGACTTCCCACAGCGCGTCCATCAGGCACAGCGCGCGGTCGGAGCGCTCCAGCTCCGTGCCGCCGTGCGCGTGCATGGCGAGCACCCGCGGGTCGCGCTCGCCCGGCGCGAACGCGATCGTGTCGATGGTGCGCCCCTTCTGGCCGTACTTGCTCAGGAACAGCGAGGCCTTGGGCACCCGCCCGGCGCGCAGCGCCTCGACCTGCGAGACGGCGAGCAGGTGCGCGCGCAGGCGCTCCAGTTCGGGCTCGGGCGCGAGCAGCGTCGCCAGCCACGGGTCGAGCAGCGACGTGCCGGTCACCGTCTCGACGCTGGCGTTGATCAAGCTCCCGCCCATGCGCGGGTTGATCTCGATGATCTCCCAGCGCCGCTTGGCGGTCCAGTACTTCGCCTCGACGTGGAACGCGCCGGCGTCCAGGTTCAGCGCGGCCAGGCAGGCCGAGACGAAGCGCGCCCCTTCCAGCACCACGTCGGTCGCGAGGCTCACGGGCGGGCTGACCGACATCAGCTCCAGCGTGGTGCGCTCGCAGCGCTCGACGCGCGCCTTCTCGTGTACGCACAGGTGGACGGCCTCGCCCGCCGCGATGGTCTCGAAGCTGCACTCCGGGCCTTCGACGTACTCCTCGGCCAGGAAGTCGAACTGGTCCATGAAGATCGCCGCCATCTTGGCGTCGTCGCGCATCTGCCGCTGCAGGGCGGGCAGGTCGGCCAGCTCGTCGCCGTCCTCGAGGACGAAGGCGGCAAAGGAGGCCGCGCCGCGCACCGGCTTGACGAACCAGCGCGCGTCGCGCTCCAGCTCGGGCTTGCGCCCGGGCGCCAGGCGCCGGCAGCGCACCGCGCTCAAGCCGCGCGCCAGCAGGGTCTGGCGCAACTCGTACTTGTTCAAGCACGCGCGCAGCGCGTCGCACGCGCAGTCGCGCGCGCCCAGCGCGGCGTTGAGCTCGGCCATCAGCAGGCGGTAGCCCTCGAAGGTGGCGATGGCGGCTCGCACGCGGTAGCCGCGCGCCGCGAAGCGCGCGGCGATACCCTCGATGTCGGGGTGCGCCAGGTTCGCGCCGTCGGTCAGGAGCCAGTCGGCCAGGTGCTCGCGGCTGCGCTCGAACGTCTCGGGGCGCGCGGGACGCGAGCTGAGCGCGACCAGCGCCAGCCCGCGCGCGCGCGCCGCCGCGGCGACCTCCGCGGTGAACGAGGCGCCCTGGTGCATCAGCAGCAGCACGGCGTCGGTCATCGGCGCACGGCGTCCCGCTCGTAGGCCGCCAGCGCGTCGACGATCCGCCCCGCGCCCTCGCGGATCGGGTCGACCACGGGCAGGCCGGTCTGCGCTTCGAGCGCCGCGACCTCGGCCGCGAAGCGCTCCTCGCTCAATTCCGCGCCGTTCGCGCTGATCGCCACGACCTTGGCCGGGCGCTCGAACACGGTCAGCTCCTCGTTGAGCCGGATCAGCTCGGGGATCGGGCGCAGCGGGGTGTTCCAGACCTTGGTGCGCTCCAGCCCCAGGCGGTGGCAGAACACCAGCGCGTGCGGCAGGCCGCCGTGCAGCAGCGCGAGCGCGATTCCGCTCGCCCCGATGTGGTTGAGAGAGCCCTGGCCCTCCAGCACCACCCAGTCGTTGCCCTGGGCCGCGTCGAGCACGACCTTCTCCACCGCGCCCGCGACGAAGTCGCTCGGCACGCCGTCGATCGCGATCCCCGCGCCGGAGATCATGATCCCGCTCTGGCCCGTCGCCGCGAAGCCGGCCATGATCCCGCGCCGCTTGGCCTCGGCGACGATCTCCAGCGCGGTCGTCTTCTTGCCGATGTTCGAGTCGCTGCCGCAGGTGTGCACGACGAACGCGTCGATGCCCAGGACGCGCGCCTTGTTCAGCTCCAGTACCGGCGGCTCTTTGGTCTCCCAGATCGTCACGCCGCGCTCGCGCGCGACCCGGGCGAAGTCGGGGTCGGCGCTCATCCGGTAGTGGATGCAGTTGATCACGTGCAGGCCGTGCTCCATCGCGGCCAGGAGCGGGAGCTTCCAGTTCTCCGGCAGCTCGGCGGAGTGCAGGCCCTTGCCGACGATCAGCACCTCGGGGCCGTGGCGCAGCGCCTCCTCGACGCTCGCGACGATCGGGATCATGCCGCCGCAGCCGATCACGTCCTGCGCGACCTTGCCGGCCTGCGTGCTGTCGATCACCGCCACGCAGCGGTCGGCGCGGTAGCGCAGGTACGAGGCGCCGATCTTGCTCGAGAAGAGCCCGAAACAGCCCTCCGCGAAGATCACGCTCTTCTTGTCCAAGAGCTCCGCCCGGGTCGGCGGCTGGCTGGCCGTGATGTGCATGGCGTTCATCCTCGCGCCCCGACGGGATCGTGCAGGGGCGCCGTCGTCAGCGTGTAGCGCGCGATGGCGGTGCGGATCGCGGCCTCGATGGCGTGCTGGCCGCCGCCGCGGAACAGGAAGCGCCCGCCCTGGAGGTTGGCGTAGCCGGGAGCGTCCTCCAGAACGTGACCGGGCCGGGGAACCAGCTCGCGGTAGAGATGGGGAACCGTGCCCAGCAGCGAGTCCGCGCGCAGCACCCGCCGCGGCAGCGGCCGCGGGCGCGGGATGGTGAGCCAGCCGCCGCTCGCGCCCGGCGGGGCCAGGCGCGGCTCGACCGGGTGGCCCAGCACCACGTCCACCCACAGTTGGAACAGGTTGACGCCGCAGACGTCGTTGACGACGTACGAGACGTCGGCCCCGGGCACGCGCGCGCCGATCTCCAGGAACACCAGCTCGCCCCCCGACTCGAACAGCTCGATGTGGAACGCGGAGGCGCGCAGGTCGAGCGCGGCCAGCACGCGCAGCGCGAAGGCGCGGCAGCGCTCCACCACGTCGGGGTCGGTCTGGATGACCGAGCCCAGCGGCGCGCCCGACTCGAACTCCAGCACCGGCGCGATGTAGCGCGACACGCACGAGAACACGCAGCGCCCGCCCGCGTCGACCACGCCGTCCACGTGCAGCAGGTCGCCCGCGACGAACTCCTCGAGCTCGTGCTCGCGCAGGACCAGCCCGCGGCAGGCTTCCTCCAGCTCCGCGAGCGACCCGATCTTGCGCACGCCCTTGCTCGACGCGCCCCGCACCGGCTTGAGGATCAGCGGGTAGCCCAGCACCTGCGCGGCCGCGCGCACCTGGGGCAGGCTGGTGCAGGCGAACCAGCGCGGGGTGCGGACGCGCGCGGCCGCCAGCATGCGCTTCATGACGAGCTTGTCGCGGAAGCGGTCGACGTACTCGGGCCGCGGCCCGGGGATGCCGAAGCGCGCCCGCAGCAGCGCCGCGCCGTCGAGCAGGTACTCCGAGAAGGCGAGCACGCGGTCGAACGGCCCGTCGCCGCGCACCACCCGCTCGGCCAGCGCGAGCAGCGCGCCGGTGTCGGCGAAGTCCTCGAGCGCGTAGACGTTGGGCACCGCCAGGCCGCCCGCCGCGAGGCCTTGCAGGCCCGGCCGGTCGCAGATGTAGGTCACCCGGTAGCGGTCGAGCGGGACGAGCTCGCCGTAGCGGGCCAGCTCGTTGTCCCAGCGCTCGCCGCCGGGGTACTGCGGCCAGCGGTTGAGGACGAGGATTCGCTTGCGCGCCACGTCAGCCGCCCCGCGGCCCCTCGGCGGCGTACCCGCTGCGCTGGTCGTGCAGGTCGTCCCGCACGTGCTCGCCCTGCTGCAGCGCGAAGAGCGAGTTGAACGGCTTCTCGGCCAGCGGGAGCGGGTAGCGGAAGGCCTCGCCGGTGACGTAGTTCACGGCTGCGCCGCGCAGGCGGTACACGCTGCCCTCGTTGTGCGCCGCGTGGGGGCCGAAGTACACCGGCAGCGCGTCCGCCGCGCGGTAGGCCGGGATGAACACCCGCCGGTAGGCCGCCGAGCGGTTGGAGTCGGAGCGGTGCAGCACCTTGCAGTGCAGGAACACCGCGCTCCCGGCCGCTCCGGCCAGCACGACCTCGGGGCAGCCGGCGGGAACGTTGCGCGGGGCGACCTTGCCGCGGAAGCGCCCGTCCTCGGTGTGGTCGTAGATGCCGTCGCGGTGCGAGCCGGCGAGCACGCGCAGGCAGCCGTTCTCCTCGGACGCGTCGTCGAGGTAGATCAGGCACGCCACCAGCTTGCTGTTGGTGTGCGGGTAGTAGGCCAGGTCCTGGTGCCACTCCACCGGCGAGCCGATCCGCGGACCCTTCAGGTTGAGCTTGCTGTGGTGGAACATGATGTCCGGCCCGATCAGGCCCTCCAGGCGGTCGACGATGCGCGCGTCCTCCTGCACCGCGCGGAACGCGGCGTGGCGCTTGGACGGAGCCCAGATGCGGCGCATCACGCCGCGGTCGCTCGGCTCGAGCTCCGCGATCTCGCTCAGGTCGGGCGCGCCGGCGACGATCTCGGCGACCGCGTCGGTCATGGTCGCGACCGTGGCGCGGTCGAGCAGCTCGGGCACGAACAGAAAGCCCCGCTCGCCGAACGACGCGGCGTCGGCGGGCGACAAGTGGTGGCTCGTGGTCGCTGGGGTCATCGTGCGGTCACCTGTTGGCGGTCGGAACGAGCGGCGTCGGCGCCGGCGGCGCGCGCCACGGCGGCCGCCACGGCGGGCGCGACGCGCTCGTCGAAGATGCTGGGAACGACGTGGCGCGGGCCGAGGTCCGCGCGGTCGACCACGCCCGCGATCGCGTACGCCGCGGCCGTCGTCATCGCGTCGTCGATGGTGCGCGCGCCGCAGTCGAGCGCGCCGCGGAAGAGCCCGGGATAGCACAGCCCGCAGTCGATCTGGTTGGGCAGATCGCTGCGGCCGGTGGCGACCACGCCGCCGAACCCGGCCACCTCGTCGGGCAGGATCTCGGGACGCGGGTTGGCGAGCGCGAAGACGATCGGGTGCTCGGCCATCGTGCCGACGTCGGCCGGCGCGATCACGCCCGGCCCCGACAGGCCCACGAACACGTCCGCGCCGCGCAGCACCTCGCGCAGCGTGCCGCGCTCGCCGGCCGGGTTGGCGCTCTCGGCGAACCAGCGCTTGGCCTCGTCGAGGTCGGCGCGCCCGGCGTGGAGCGCGCCGCGCCGGTCGCAGCCCACGATCGTGCGCACGCCGACGCGCGCGAACGCCTTCGCGGTGGCGGTGCCGGCCGCGCCCGCGCCGACGAGCACCACCTTGACGTCCGCGGCCCGTTTGCCCACGACTTCCAGCGCGTTGAGCAGCGCGGCGGTGGCCGCGGCGGCCGTGGCGTGCTGGTCGTCGTGCAGCACCGGAATGCTCAGTACCTCGCGCAGGCGGCGCTCGATCTCGAAGCAGCGCGGGGCGGAGATGTCCTCCAGCATGACCGCGCCGAAGGTCGGCTCGAGGCACTGCACCACCCGCACGATCTCGTCGACGTCGGTCGTGCCCAGGCAGATCGGAAAGGCGTCGACGTCGGCGAAGCGCTTGAACAGCATCGCCTTGCCCTCCATCACCGGCAGCGCCGCTTCGGGCCCGACGTCGCCCAGCCCCGACACGGCCGTGCCGTCGGTCACGACCGCGACCAAGTTGCGCTTGATCGTGAGGTCGTAGACGCGCGCGGGATCGTCGTGGATCGTCTGGGCGACGTGCGCGAACCCCGGCGTGTACGCCGTCGCGAGCTCGGCGCGCGTGCGCAGCGGGAGCTTGTTGCGAATCTCGATCTTTCCGCCCCGGTGCGCGCGCAAGAGCGGATCGGACGCGATGCGCTCGGCACCGGTCTGCGTCATCAGGCCTCACCCTTCCCTGAAGTGGTGCGGATGCCGAACGTATCGTTGCGCTGCGGGAGCGCGCTATCCGCGCACCAACAGTACCACGGCCGGTGCGGCGCGCACGGTGGACTGCATCACACCGCGCGCGCTCGAACGCGCGCAGTGAGGATCGTCACGCTCAGAAGAGCGTCTTGGTCAAGCCTCCGTCGACGGCGATCGTCTGTCCCGTCACGTAGCGCGCGGGCTCGCCGCACAGGAACGCCGCCATCGGCGCGAGCTCGTCCGGCTCGGCGACGCGCCGCATCGGAATGTCGGCTCGCGCGGCGGCTTCGTCGTCGCCGTAGATCGCGCGCAGGCGCGCGGTGCGCACGCGCCCGGTGGCGATCGCGTTGACCGTCACGCCGTGCGGCGCGACCTCGGCCGAGAGCGTCTTGAGCGCCGCGACGAGCGCGGTGCGCAGCGCGTTGGAGAGCGCGATACCGGCGATCGGCTGCTTCACCGAGGTGGAAGCCAGCGCGACGATGCGCCCCCAGCGCCGCTCGACCATGCCGGGCACCACGCCGTACACGAGCTGCAGCATGCCGCGCAGCGTGTTGCGGTACGCTTCGTCCCACTGCTCCAGCGCGATGCTTTGGAAGGTGCCGGGAGGAGGACCGCCGCCGTTGGCGATCAGGATGTCGACCGCGCCGAACGCGGCGCGCACCTCGTCCAGCGCGCGGGCGATCGCGCCGGCATCGTGCAGGTCGAGCGCGAATCCTCGCGCTTCCGGCGCGCCCAGCGCGCGCGCCTCGCGCGCGACCTCCGCGAGCCGTTCGGTGCGGCGCGCCGCCAGCGCGAGCGTCACCCCTTCGCGCGCCAGCGCGTG
>JASLGJ010000463.1 GCA_030150085.1 Candidatus Elarobacter sp.
GCGCCCGCGCCGCGCGCTCGGCCGGCCCGCCGCGGAGCGCCATCGCGGTGCCCGCGACCAGCGGCAGCAGTTCCCCAGGCGAGGGCGGTCGCTCCGATCCCATCGCCGGCTAGGACGCCGCCCGAGGCCGCGCGGTGGCACCGGCCTGCCACCATTTCGGCCCTGGCCGCGTCCTGTTGGGCAACGTAGCCCCTTTTCCGCTGGAGGACACCCTTTTGGGAATCTCTCGTCTTCGCTATCTCGTCACGCTGGCTTCGGCCCTGGCGGTGTGCGCCTCGTCGGTCGGCGCGTCGGCCGCGGACCAGGGCGTCCTCGCCCAGGTCAAGCAGCGCGGGACGCTGCGGATCGCGCTCGAGGGCACGTACCCGCCCTTCGACTACCAGGACAAGAGCGGAAAGCTGGTCGGCTTCGAGGTCGACCTGGCCGACGCGCTGACCAAGCGCCTGGGGGTCAAGCCGGAGTTCATGCCGACCAAGTGGGACGGCATCCTGGCCGGGCTGGACGCCGGCCGCTACGACGTCATCATGAACCAGGTCACGATGACCCCCGAGCGCATGCAGAAGTACGACTTCACGCAAGCGTACACGGTCTCGGGCCAGCAGCTCATCGTGCGCAAGGCGGACCAGACGAAGATCACCAAGCCGGCCGATCTCGCCGGCAAGGCGGTCGGCGTCGGGCTGGGCACCAACTACGAGGCCTGGCTGCGCAAGAACGTCCCCCAGGCCAACGTCAAGACCTACGACGACGACCCGACCAAGTACCAGGACCTGCGCGTCGGGCGGACCGACGCGGTCGTCGCGGACCGGCTCGTGGCGGGCTATCTGATCAAGCAGTCCGACGGCTCGATCGTCGCGGCGGGCGAGCCGTTCGCCAAGGAGAGCCAGGGCATCGCGGTGCGCAAGGGCAACGGCGACCTGCTCGCCGCGCTCAACAAGGCGCTGGACGACCTGCACCGGGACGGCACGTTCAAGCAGATCTCCGAGAAGTGGTTCGGCACCGACGTTTCCAAGTAACGCCGGTTGAACGCTCAAGTCCAGCTGCTCGTGGACTCGGCACCGCTGCTGCTGCGGGGCGCCGGGTACACCATCGAGCTGAGCGTCGGCGCGATGGTGCTGGGCCTGCTGCTCGGCCTGGCCGTCGCGCTGCTGCGGCTCTCGCCGCTGCCCGTGCTGCGCGGCCTCGCGGCCTTCTACGTCTCGTTCATCCGCGGCACGCCGCTGCTGGTGCAGCTGTTCGTGATCTACTACGGCCTGGCGCAGTTCGGCTGGCGGATCGACCCCATCCCCGCCGCGCTGCTGGGCCTGACGCTCAACGTCGGCGGCTACGCCTCCGAGACGCTGCGCGGCGCGATCGCCTCGATCGAGCGCGGGCAGTGGGAGGCGGCCTACTCGATCGGGATGACCTCGTCGCAGGCCATGCGCCGGGTGATCCTGCCGCAGGCCGCGCGGGTGGCGCTGCCGCCGCTGGGCAACACCTTCATCAGCCTGATCAAGGACACGTCGCTGGCGGCCACGATCCAGGTGCCCGAGCTGTTCCGCCAGGCCCAGCTCATCACCGCGCGGACGTACGAAGTGTTCACCATGTACATCACCGCCGCGGCGATGTACTGGATCATGTCCAGCGTCCTGGCCTGGCTGCAGCACCGCGCCGAGGCCCGCGCCTCGCAGCACGTGCGGGTGCGCTGATGGCGAGCACCCGAGCGTGAACGTTCAGGACGACGGCGCACGCGCCGAACGCGGCCGTACCAGCGAGATCGAAGTGCGCGGGCTGGTGAAGCGCTTCGGCGCGAACGAGGTACTGCACGGCGTGGATCTCGACGTCGGCACCGGCGAGGTGCTGGCGATCGTCGGGCCGAGCGGCTCGGGCAAGACCACCCTGCTGCGCTGCCTGAACCTGCTCGAGGTGCCGACCGGCGGGCGCATCCGGGTCGGCGACATCGCGATCGACGGCGCCGTGCCGCTCGCGCGCCAGAAGCAGCGCGTGCGCGCGCTGCGCCAGCGGGTCGGCTTCGTGTTCCAGAGCTTCAACCTGTTCCCGCACCGCACGGCGCTCGAGAACGTGATCGAGGGGCCGGTGATCGTCAAGGGCGAGCCGCGCGCGAGCGCGCAGGCGCGCGGGCGGGCCCTGCTGGCCAAGGTCGGGCTGGCCGAGAAAGCCGACGCCTACCCGAGCCGGCTCTCGGGCGGGCAGCAGCAGCGCGTCGCGATCGCCCGCGCGCTGGCGATGGAGCCCGAGGTGCTGCTGTTCGACGAGCCCACCTCGGCGCTGGACCCGGAGCTGGTGGGCGAGGTGCTGGCCGCGATCCGCGCCCTGGCCGCCGAGCACCGCACGATGATCATCGTGACCCACGAGATGACCTTCGCCCGCGACGTGGCCGACCGCGCGATCGTGATGGACGAAGGCCGCATCGTCGAGCAGGGCCCCGCGCGCGAGCTGTTCGCCGCCCCGCGCGAGGAGCGCACGCGGCGCTTCCTGAGCAAGTTTTTGGGCGAGCGCGGCGGAGTGTAAAGCCTCGGCGCCGCCGGCCGCCGGCCAAGGTCGGCCGCCCAGGTGTCTCGTAAGGACGCGCGCATGGGACGACGCCCGAGGTTCGCGGCGGTGATCGGGCATGCCGACGAGCCCGCCCTGCTCGAGCGCTGCATCGCGCACCACCTCGCGATCGGCGTCGACCACGTCTTCGTCTCGCTCAACGGCGGCGACGCCGCGAGCGCCCGCGTGGCGCGCGGGTTCGCGGCGACGGACCGGGTGCGCGCCGCGCGCCCCGAGACGTTCGCCAGCGATCCGTTCCACTATTTCACCGCCGCCAAGGACGTGGTGGCGGCGTGGGCGGAGCCGGACTGGCTGCTGTTCGTCGACTCCGACGAGTTCTGGACGCCGGCCAGCGGGCGCATCGCCGACACCGCCGGGCTCGCCGAGCTGGACTTGCTCGCTGCGCCGCGCTTCAACGTGCCGCCGCTGCGCGAGCCGGACGGCACGCTGCGCGAGCCCGAGCTGGCCGACCGCGAGACGACGCTCGTCGTCGGCGCGCGCACGGCGATGGACGGCGACTACCTGCTGCGCCATCCCGACACGCCCTGGATCATGGTCGAGGACGCGCGCAAGGTCATGGTCCGGCCCGAGCTGGTGCGCGAGGTCGGGCGCGGCGCGCACGACGTCGTCACGCGCGGCCCCGCGCCGCGCTGGGCCTGGCCCGACGACCTGCTGATCCTGCACCTGCCGTTCACCACCGAGGCCCGCTTCCGGCGCAAGGTCGAGGCCATCCGCGCGCGCCTGGCGACCTACGGAACGCGCTTCGGACCGACCCAGGCCTGGCACTGGCGGCGCTGGCTCGCGCTCGACTACGCGGGCCAATTGAGCGCGGAGTTCGAGCGCCAGGCGTTCGCCGCGGCCGACGTGCCGGAGCTGCTGGCGCGCGGCGTGCTGACGACGCCGGCCCGCCTGTTCGCCCGCGCCGGCGCCGCGTGCGGCTGATCGCGATCCTGGGCGGCCACAGCAGCGGGCTGATCGTCGCCGAGACGATCGCCGCGCTGGCCGCGGCGGGCGAACCGGTCGCGCTGGCCGGCTTCCTGAACGACACGCTCGCGCCGGGCACGACGCTCGGCGGCCACCCGGTGCTGGGCGGGTTCGAGGACTGGCCGCGCCTGGCGCCCGAGCTGCGCTTCGTCGCCGCGTTTCCGACCCCGCGCCGGGCGCGCGAGCGCTACGCGCGCCTGCGCGCGCTCGGCGTTCCGGACGCGCGCTGGACGACCGTGCG
>JASLGJ010000466.1 GCA_030150085.1 Candidatus Elarobacter sp.
GTACGACATGGGCTTGAGCTTGGGGCTCAAGGGCTTCGTGGCGGCGGTGCTGGGCGGGATCGTCAGCGTGCCGGGCGCGGTCGTGGGCGGGCTGCTGCTCGGCGTGCTGGAGTCGGTCGGTGCGGGCGTGCTGTCCTCGGGCTGGCGCGACGCGATCGCGTTCGCGATCCTGATCGCGGTGCTGCTGGTGCGGCCGCAGGGTCTGCTCGGCCGCTCCGTCGCGCGCGTGTAGGCGGCGATGGAACGTTCGCCTGACTCCGAACCGGGCGCAGGTTCAACACTACCGCCGAACTCGGCTTCCAGCGAGGAACCCACGGGTTCCGCCCGAGTCGGGCGTACCACGCGCATGCTGTACCTGCTCGTCACATGCATCGTGATCGCGCTGCCGTTCGCGCGCAACGGCTACGCGCTCGCGACGATGGTGGTGATCGGGCAGAACGCGCTCGCGGCGCTCGGGCTGTCGCTGATGATCGGGACGGCGGGCGAGGTCGTGCTGGCGCAGGCGGCGTTCTTCGGGCTGGGCGCGTACGCCGCGGCGGCGGCGGCGCGGCACGGGGTCGACCCGTGGCTGTCGCTCCTCGTCGCGGCGCTCGCGGGCGCGGCGGTGGCGGCGGTCGTCGGCTGGCCGACGCTGCGCTTGCGCGGGCACTACCTCACCCTGGCGACGCTCGGGCTGGGGGTGATCGCGAAGGTCGTCTTCGACGAGGCGGGCGGGCTGACGGGCGGACCGTCGGGAATCGGCGACTTCGGCGCGCTGCACCTCGGCGGGCGGGCGCTCACGGGCGATCTGCCGGCGTACGTGGTGGCGTGGGCCGCGGTCGGGCTCGGTGCGCTGGGGCTGCACGCGCTGCGGGCGAGCGCGCGCGGGCGGGCCCTGCGCGCGATCGCGGCCAGCGAGACGGCCGCGGCGGCGATGGGCGTGCGGGTGCGCGCGCGCAAGCTCGAAGCGTTCGTGCTCAGCGCGGCGTACGGCGCGGTCGCGGGCGCGCTGTACGCCTACTACGCGGGCTACATCTCGCCGACGTCGTTCACGTTCGAGCAGTCGGTGTTCTTCGTGGTGATGGCGGTGCTGGGCGGGGCGGCGACGACGCTCGGGCCGATCGTCGGCGCGGCGCTGTTCACGCTGGTCGCGACCGCGCTGACGGCACTGGCGGGCGCGCTGTTCCCGGCCAACGCGCAGGGCGCCGCGGCGGCGCTCCAGGTGGTCGCGTTCGGGGCGATCCTGGTCGCGGTGGTGCGCTTCATGCCGCAGGGCATCGTGGGCGCGCTGCTGGAGCGCGTGGGCGCGGGGGCGGAGCGCACGCGGTGAGCGAGCCGCTGCTCGAAGTGGAGCGCGTGCGCAAGCGCTTCGGCGGGGTCGTGGCGGTGGACGACTTGTCGTTCGCGGTCGAGCGCGGGGCGTTCGTGTCGATCATCGGCCCCAACGGGGCCGGCAAGACCAGCGCGTTCAACCTGATCACCGGGGCGTACCCGCTCGACGGCGGCGACGTGCGGCTGGCCGGGCGCAGCCTGCGCGGGCGCGGGCCGAGCGCGATCTCGCGCGCCGGGATCGCGCGCACGTTCCAGACCCTGCAGGTGTTCGGCGCGCTGAGCGCGCGCGAGAACGTGCTCGTGCCGCTCGAAGCGCGCGAGCGCGGGCGCACCGCGCGGGCTCGGGCCGACGAGCTGCTCGCGCTGGTCGGGCTCGAAGCGGATGCCGAGCGGCCGGCGGAGGCGCTGTCGTTCGGGCGCCAGCGGCTGCTCGAGCTGGCGCGCGCGCTGGGAGCCGAGCCGCGCCTGCTGCTGCTGGACGAGCCCACGTCCGGGTTGTCGCGGGCCGAGACGCGGGCCTTCGTCGACGTGCTGGCGCGCGTGCGCGCGAACGGCACCGCGATCCTGATGATCGAGCACGACGTGCGCACCGTGATGGCCGTCTCCGACCGGGTGATCGTGATGCACCGCGGCGGCAAGCTGGCCGAGGGCGCGCCGGCCGAGGTGCAGCGCGACCCGCGCGTGATCGAAGCCTACCTGGGCGAACCCGCTGCCGTGCCGCTATCGCGCGGCGAGATTCCGCCGAGCGGCGTACCGGCACGGAGCGGTGCGCCGGCTGCGCGGCCGTCATCTCAGGGTGCCGCCGGTGTGGTGCCTTCGTCAGACGTGCTCGTCGTCGCGGGGCTGGTCGCGCGGCGCGGCGCCGTGCGCGCGCTGGACGGGGTCGATCTGACGGTTCGGGCGGGCGAGATCCTGGCGGTGGTCGGGCCCAACGGGGCGGGCAAGTCGACGCTGCTGGGGACGCTGGCGGGGTGGTTCGCGCCGAGCGCGGGGCGGGTGCTGCTGGGTGGGCGCGACGTCACCGGGCTGCCGGCCGAGCGCGCGGTGCGGGCCGGGCTCGTGCTGGTACCCGAGCGGCGCCAGATGTTCGACGCGCTGAGCGTCGCGCGCAATCTCGAGCTGGGCGCGTACGCGCACGGCGGTGCGGCGCCGGCCGAGCTGGAGCGCGTGTTCGCACTCTTTCCGCGCCTGCGCGAGCGGCGCGCGCAGCGGGCCGGCACGCTCTCGGGCGGCGAGCAGCAGATGGTCGCGATCGCGCGCGGGCTGCTCGCCCGGCCGCGCGTGCTCTTGCTCGACGAGCCGTCGCTCGGCCTGGCGCCGCAGGTCGTGGGCGAGATCTTCGCCGCGCTGGCCCGGGTCAACGCGGACGGCACGACGGTCGTGGTGGTGGAGCAGAACGCCCGCGCGGCCTTCGCGGCCGCCGACCGGGTCGCGCTGCTCGAACGCGGCCGGATCACCGCGAGCGGGTCGGCCGCCGCGATGGCCGCCGATCCCGCGATCACCGCGGCCTACCTCGGCTGAGCCGCCGAGGTCGTCCCCGGGGCTCGACGAAAGTGCGCCCCATGGCCGTCCGTCCCTCTCTGGCCGCGGCGCTCGCCGTCGCGCTCTGGCTGCTGCCGCTCGCGCAGGCGCGTGCGGGCGAGCCGCCCGACCCGTGCGCCGCGGTGGCCAAGGACGATGCGGCCAAGGCGATCGGGTCGCCGGTCAGCGCGGTGAAGCCGATCACGGTCGGGCCGAGCCGGAGCTGCTCGTTCCACGGGGCCAAGCCGCTGCAGGGCGCGGTCGTCACGGCCTTCCGCTGGGACTCGCCGGCCGAGGCCCGGGCGCGCTTCGGCGACATGGTCAAGCAGGGCGCGAGCGCGTCCGGCGTGGCGCCGGCCAAGCTCGACGGCGCGGGCGACGAGGCGGTGACGATCGGGGCCAACGTCTACGCCCGCAAGGGCACCGCGGCGTACGTCTTCAACGTGTTCGGGCCCCGCACGCCGGCCCTCGCCGCGCGCACCGTCGCGCTGGCGAAAGCGACCATGGCGCGCGTTCACTGACCCATCCTACGGACCGGGAGAGCGCCCGGTGCGGGCGAGGATCGGCGCTCGGCGGACCGAAGCGCTGAGCATGCCCGCGACGATGGCCGACCTCCATTTGAGCGACCCCGGTACGTTCGAACCGCCGTTCCGGCTCGACACGGTGACGTACTACCGCCTGCAGGCCAAGGAGAAGCTGGCCTACGACGACGCGCTGCGCGCGCTGCCCGACGACAAGCGCGAGATGCACGGCGTCGACAAGCGTTACCTGGAAGCGATGATGCCGCTGTTCACCCGCATCGGCTACCAGGAGAAATCGGTCGCGCGCTACATCGCGCAGGCGGTGCACGCCGCGCCCTCAGACGACATCCGCGTGTGGGCCTCGTGCCAGATGGTCGACGAGGCGCAGCACGCCGAGATGGACGACTACCTGCTGTGGGTGCTGGGCGTCTCGCACGCGGATACCGACGCGATCTGGGCGGCCTCGGCGGCCAAGCCGAACTTCGACTACATGGAGTCGCTGACGAACCCGTACCAGATCGTCGTGGAGGGCAACCTGTTCGTCGAGGGCGGCTTGGCGCTGGGCAACATCTTCGCCTACATCGAGATGGCCAAGGACTACGGCGACGAGCTGCGCCAGCTGCAGCACAAGACGCGCTGCACCGACGAGGCGCGCCACATCGCGTTCGGCTTCGCGCTGGCCGAGGCGCTGATCGCCGACGATCCCGAGAACCTGGCGACGATCCAGGCCGCGCAGGACGAGGCCCTCCCGCGCCTGGTCGCGGGCTACATGAAGACGTTCCGCCCGGTCGAGAAACAGCTCGGCAAGGAGGGCTACGGCCAGCGCCACCTGCGCGCGGCGGCGGAGCGCTACTACGCGAAGGCGATCCGGCTGGGCCTGCGCCCGACCGCGATCCCCGAGCTCGACCTGGTGTACTAGAGGAGACGACACGGTGGCGTTCTACGCTCGTCAAGGCCGGTTGCCCGAGAAGCGGCACACCCAGTTCCGCAGCCCGGGCGGCGCGCTCTACGCCGAGGAGCTGATCTCGACCAAGGGCTTCGAGAGCGTCTACTCGCTGGCGTATCACCTGCGCCCGCCGACCGCGACGCTCGAGGTGCGGCCCTGGGAGCGGCCGCTGGTGCGCTTTCTGCCCAACGACCCGGTGCGCAACCGGCACTGGTTCACCGGGCGCGAGAAGAAGACCGGCGACGCGGTGGAAGCGCGCGTGCCGCTGGTCGGCAACGACGACATCGTGCTCTCGACGGCCGGCGTGACCGAGCGGATGGAGTATTTCTTCCGCAACTCCGGCGGCGACGAGATGCTCTACGTCACCCACGGCGAGGGCGTGCTGGAGTCGGCCTTCGGCGACCTCGCCTACCGCGCGCACGACTACCTCTACGTCCCGATGGGCACCGCGTACCGCCTGCAGCCGTCCGCGCCGACCACCCTGCTGGTCGCCGAGTCGTCGGGCCAGATCACGATCCCGCGCAAGTTCCGCAACGAGTTCGGCCAGCTCGCCGAGCACGCGCCCTACTACGAGCGCGACTTCCGCGCGCCCGAGCTGCGCGACCCGGTCGACGCGACCGGCGAGTTCGAGCTGCGCGTCACCGCGCGCGGGCGCGGCGCGGTCTACACCGTCGCCAACCACCCCTTCGACGTGGTCGGCTGGGACGGCTACTGCTATCCCTGGGCGTTCAGCGCCGACGAGTACGCGCCGATTACCGGCAAGCTGCACCAGCCGCCGTCCTCGCACCAGATCTGGGACGCGCCGGGCGCGGCCTTCATCCTGTTCGCGCCGCGCCTGTTCGACTACCACCCGCTGGCGGTCCCCGCGCCCTACAACCACTCCTCGGTCGACTGCGACGAGATCATCTACTACGCCTCGGGCAACTTCATGTCGCGGCGCGGGATCGAGACGGCGTCGATGACGCTGCACGCCGCGGGCGCCCCGCACGGCCCGCAGCCGGGCGCGGTCGAAGCCTCGCTGGGCAAGACCGCGACCGACGAGCTGGGCGTGGCGATCGACTGCTTCAACCCGCTGCGCGTCGCCGAGACCGCCGCCCCGCTGGAGGACGTGAACTACTACCGCAGCTGGATCGCGCAGCCGGCTACGGGGCGGTGAGGAAGGCGGCGATGTCGCGCGCGGCTTCCCGCGCGCCGACGTCGCTGCGGACGTAGAGCTTCAGGCGCGATTGCTCCTCGTCCGGTGCCGCCGCGTCGGTGCGGTCGCGCGGCACGAACGATGCGCGCAAGGTCGCATCGTCCTCGGCGACGCGCACCGCGACCGCGCGGCCGGCGTGCTGCCAGACCGGGTCGCCCGGGCCGAGCTTGGTCACGCCGCGGGCGTGCATCGCCTCGGTCAGGTCCATGCCGCTCGCGTGCGCGGCGAGCCCCGCGCGGCGCTCGCCTGGCGCACCGCCGTCCGCGGCCAGCAGCGCGTCGACCTTCTCGGCCCACTCCTCGATCGTCATCGCTCTCCGTTACCCGCCTTCGCGCGCGACCAGGCCAGCAGCGCGTCCGGCTCGCGCTCCTCGTTGTCGCCCTCGGTCATGCGCACCAGCGCGAAGCCGTGCCGGGCGTAGAAGCGCAGCGCGCGGTCGTTCTTCTGGAACGTCCACAATTGCAGCTCGGGCTGGGCCTCCATCGCCAGGCGCAGCAGCGCGCTGCCGATGCCGCGCCCATGCTCGTCGGGGTCGACATAGAGCTGGCTGACCCAGCCGTCGCTGAAGGCGATCGCGCCCACCAGCCGGCCCTCGCGCTCGGCGACGTGGACCTCGTCGCCCGCGAACACGACGTCGCGAAAGTAGACCCGGTCCTCCGCCGCGCTGTGGAGATCGGGCAGGAACGGCAGCGAGGTCCGGCGCGTGCGGCGGCACAGGTCGGCCACCGCGTCCACGTCGGCCGCATTCGCCGCGCGCAGCGTGAACTGGGCGTTTCTCACCGGATGCCCCCGGCGGGGCTCGCTCGTGCCATGGTCGGCCTTATTCCCCGCTTGCCAGCTCGTATCGCTCCAGGGGCGTGTAGCGCGCGCCCGTCGGCGCGGTGACCGATTCGAACAGGGTCAGCCGCTCGACCCGCACCAGCGCGGCGGGCGGGGCGACCGTGGGCAGCGGGGTGCGGCCGTCGGCGCGGGCCAGGGTGACGTGCGGGTCGGCCCGCTCGTCGAAAGCGAAGCCGAGCGGGCTCAGCGCGGCGCGCACCGC
>JASLGJ010000059.1 GCA_030150085.1 Candidatus Elarobacter sp.
CGGGTGCGGGCGGCGCGCGGCCGGCGTACTGGTGGTTCTCCGACGCCGACGTCGAGCATGCGCCCGACACGCTGGCGCGGCTGGTCGCGACGGCGCGCGGCGAGCGGCGCGAGCTGGTGTCGCTGATGGTCGCGCTGCACTGCCGCTCGGGCTGGGAACGGCTGCTGATCCCGGCCTTCGTGTTCTTTTTCCGGCTGCTGTACCCGTTCGCGTGGGTGAACGACGACCGCCGCGCGACGGCCGGCGCGGCCGGCGGCTGCGTGCTGCTCGCGGACGACGCGCTGGTGCGGGTCGGCGGCGTGGAGCGCATCGCGGGCGAGCTGATCGACGACTGCGCGCTCGCCGCCGCGGTGAAGGGCAGCGGCGGCGGCTTGTGGCTGGGCCTGGCGACGGCCTCGCGCAGCGTGCGCCCGTACGGCTCGCTCGGCGCGATCTGGGGCATGGTCGCGCGCAGCGCCTACACGCAGCTGCGGCACTCGCCGGCGCTCCTGGCCGGGACGGTGGGCGGGATGACGCTGCTGTACCTGGTGCCGCCGGGTGCGGCGCTCGGCGGCGCGCTGGCGCGGCGCGGGGACGTCGCGCTGCCCGGCGCGCTGGCCTGGGGCCTGATGGCGCTCGCGTACGCGCCGACGCTGCGGCTGTACGGCCTGCCACGCGCGCAGGCCCTCGCGCTGCCGCTCGCGGCCGGCCTGTACACCGCGATGACGCTCGACTCGGCGCGGCGGCACGCGCGCGGTCACGGAGGAACGTGGAAGGGGCGCGACTTCGAGCGAGCGTAAGGACGCGCGTTCGAGCCGGCGTGAGGACGCTCCAGCCGGTAAGGTTCTGCTCGCCGGTAAGGGCGCGCGCTAGCCGGCGAGAGCGCGCGTGACGGCGGTCAGGCGGGCGAGCGCGCCGCGGACCTCGCGCACGAACGCGAGCGCGCCGAACGGCGAGCGCGCGAACGCCAGCGCGATACGCGCGCCGTCGAGCCGCCCGTCGGCGCGGACGGCGCCCTGGAGCGCGGGCAGGTCGCGCGAGGCGTCGTCGCTCACCACCCGCACCATCGCGAACCGGGCTCTGCGCGCGCCCAGCGCCGCCGCGAGGTGGGCGCCTTCCATGTCGACCACGTCGGCGTCATATCGCTCGGCGAGCGCCCGGCGCTCGGCACGGGTCGTGACGACGTGATCCGTCGTGCACGCGACGACCGCAAACGCCGGGGCGCCGGATCGGACCAGCCGGGCGGCGAGCGATTCCGCCAGCGCGGCGTCGAGCGCGAGAACGCCCGCATCGGTTGCGATCGCGCGGTAGACGACGACGTCCCCGGCCCGGCGGTCGCGCAAGGCGCCGCACAAGCCGAGCACGAGCACGGTCGGGTCGCCATCGAAGGGCGGAAGCGCGGCCGTCACGGCTGGGCCCGGTGCGACCGCGGCCGAACGGCCGGGCGCGATCTCGACGATGCGCCGCTCGGTGCGGGACCGGCGCACCGCTCCGGCTTCCGCTCCGCGGGGGACGAGGATCGTCACGGGCCGGTTCGGCGCGGCATCAGCGTGCCGTCGGCCCGGATGGTGAAGGCGTCGCCGCTCCACGCGACGCCGCGCGAGCGATAGGCCGCGGCCCAGACCGCGAGTCCCAGCGCATCGCGCAGCGGCACCAGCCAGGCCGGTCCAACCGGCCGCGCGCCGAACGCGCCTTGCGCCGCGCGGCGCAGGGCGAACCGCAGCGCGGCCGCCGCCACGAGCGCCGCCAGCGCGGAGCGCCGACCGCGACCGCGCACGGCGGCCAGATACAAAAGCGCCAGCGGCATCGGATAGGTGAGAAACAGCCCGGCGTAGCCTGCCGGCCGCAGCATGCGGTGCGTGCGTGCCCAGCGGACTTCGTGCTCCCACAGCGCCCGCAGGCTGGGCTCCGCGACCGCGTTGGCCACGACGTAGCGCGACAGGTGCACGCGCAGTCCGCGCCGTGCGACCAGTTCGCCGAGCCGAGCATCGTCGGCCAGGTGCGCGCCGAGCGCGGCGAGCCCGCCGATCCCCTCGAAGACCTCGCGCCGAACGGCCATCGTCGCCCCGAACGTGTAGCGCAGCGGTCCCAGCGCCTGCGCCACCAGCACCGAAGGGGCGAAGTGCTCGTGGTTCGCCATCGCACCGAGCGCCGAGGCCAGGCCGTCGTCGGCGGGCTCGCCGCGGTACAGGCAGGTCGCGGCGCCGACCTGCGGATCGGCGAACGGCGCGGCGATCGCGCGCAGCCAGCCGCGGTCGACGCGCATGTCGCTGTCCGCGATCGCCAGGATCTCACCCCGCGCGTGCGGCACCATGCCGGCCAGCGTGTTCGCTTTCGGGTTGGCGTAGCGCGGTGCATGCTCGTCCGCTGAAACGATACGAACCCGGGCATGACGGCCATCGGAACCGCCCGAGCCAGCCGCAACGCCACGCGCCGCCGTAAGCGCCGCATCGCCGGCATCGCGCGCGCCGAGGATCACCTCGTAGGCCGGGTAGTCCTGGTCGCAGAACGAGCGCAGCCTCTCGGCCAGCAGCGGCTCCGCGCCGTGCAGCGGCTTGAGCACCGTCACCGGTGGTGCAGC
>JASLGJ010000097.1 GCA_030150085.1 Candidatus Elarobacter sp.
CCCCGTCATGAACATGCCCTTCCTCGAGCGGACGCTGCGCCGGCTCAAGGCGGCGGGGATCGAGGACGTCATCCTGCCGGCGGGCTACCTGCCCGAGGCGATCACCTCGTTCTTCGGCGACGGCTCGGCGCTGGGGCTGCGGCTGCGCTACGTGATCGAGGAGGTGCCGCTGGGCACCGCCGGGGCGCTCAAGAACGTTGCCCAGTACATCGACGGGCCGTTCTTCGTGCTCAACGGCGACGTCCTGACCTCGCTCGACCTGCGCGCCATGCTGGCCTACCACCGCCGCAAGGGCGGGATCGGCACCCTGCACCTGATCCGCGTCGACGACCCCAGCGCCTTCGGCTGCGTCGTCCACGACGCGGGCGGCCGGGTCGAGCGCTTCGTCGAGAAGCCACCCCCGGGCCAGGAGCCGACCGACGAGGTCAACGCCGGCACTTACCTGCTCGAGCGCGAGGTGCTCGACCTGATCCCGGCCGGCCGGCCGGTCTCGATCGAGCGCGAGACCTTCCCCGCGCTCATCGCCGGCCCGCGCCCGCTCTACGCCTACACCACCGACGACTACTGGATCGACCTGGGCCGGCCCGAGGCCTACCTGGACGCGCACCGCCACGTCTTCGACGGCACCATGCCGCTCGGGCTGACGCCCGAGGTCGACGGACCCGGCGCGAAGGCCGTGCCGGCCGGGGCCTTGCGCCCGCCGGTCTTCATCGGGCGCGGCTGCTCGGTCGCCCCCGACGCCGCGGTCGGGCCCTACACCGTGCTGGGCGACGGCTGCGAGATCGGCCCTGGGGCGGTCGTCGCGGACTCGCTCCTATGGGACGAGGTGAGCGTGGGCGCGGGGGCCCGGATCGACTGGGCGATCGTCGCCAGCCGGGCCCGGATCGGGGCCGGAGCGCGGGTGGCGCGCGGCTCGGTGATCGGCCACGGCGCCGAGATCGCACCCGGCGCGGTCGTCGCGGAGAACGCCAGGGTCTCCGAGCGTACAGAGTAACAAGCAGGCGCCTAGTTAGGAAGAACTCTCAGCGGGGTACGTACCGAGGACACAAGCGAGCTGGTCCTCGGAGGCTGAGAGCAACGAACTCGGCCTCGGACGGCTCATGCCGGCGCCCTTCGGCGCCGGCTTCCAAGGGGACGACGTTGACTACCCAAGCGCCTCGGATGCTGTTCCTCGGTTCCTTCCCGCCCCGTGAGTGCGGGATCGCGACCTTCACCAAAGACGTGGTCGACAGCTACGACGACGAGTTCGGGACCCGCAGCGCGGTCGTGGCGATCGACGAGCCGGGCGGCGAGGCGCGCCGCTACCCCGACCAGGTCGTGGCCCGCCTGACCCAGCACGACCGCGCCTCCTACGCCGCGATCGCCCAGTTCGTCAACGCCTACCCTTGCGACGCGCTCTCGATCCAGCACGAGTACGGCCTGTTCGGCGGCGAGGAGGGCGAGTGGATCGTCGACCTCATCGAGCGCGTCCGCAAGCCGGTCGTCACCTCGCTCCACACCGTCCTCCCCGAGCCCTCGCCGGCTCACCTGCGCGTCGCCCGGGCGCTGTGCGCGGCCTCCAGCGCGGTCGTCGTGCTGTCCGAGACCGGGCGCGACATCCTGGTCGGGCGCTACGACGTCGACCCGGCCAAGATCCGGGTCATCCACCACGGCGTGCCCGACGTGCCGTTCCTCGAGACCGCGCCCGCCAAGCGGGCCCTGGGGTTCGCGGGCCGGACCACGATCTCGACCTTCGGGCTGATCAGCCGCGGCAAGGGCCTGGAGTACGCGATCGACGCCATGAGCGCGGTCGTCACCGAGCACCCCGAGGCGCTCTACCTGATCCTGGGCCAGACCCACCCCGTCGTGCGCCGCCAGGAGGGCGAGTCGTACCGCCGCCAGCTCGAGGCCGAGATCGCCCGCAACGGCTTGGCCGACAACGTGAAGCTGGTCGACAAGTACCTCGACTTCGACGAGCTGATCGCCTACCTGACCGCGACCGACATCTACCTGACGCCCTACCTCAACCCGACCCAGATCGTCAGCGGCACCTTGGCCTACGCGGTCGGGCTGGGCAAGGCGGTCGTCTCGACGCCCTACCTCTACGCCGAGGAGCTGCTGGCCCACGGGCGCGGCTTCCTGACCCCCTTCCGCGACGCCGGGGCCATCGCCGGCACCCTGACCGCGCTGCTCGACGACCCCGACCTGCGCGAGGCGACCCGCCGGCGGGCCTACCGCTTCGGCCGCCGCATGACCTGGCCGCACGTCGCCGAGGCCTACGGCCAGCTCTTCACCGCCCTGCTCCCGCTGGGCCGGCGCGAGGAGCTCGCCACCTCCGCCTAGGAGGGCGCCGTGTACGCCGTGAACGGGGAGCCGCCGCTCGACCACCTGGCCGCGCTGACCGACGACACCGGGCTGTTCCAGCACGCCACCTACGACGTCCCCAACCGGGCCTGCGGCTACTGCACCGACGACGTCGGCCGGGCCCTGATCGTGGCCTGCGACGCGGCCGCGAACCCGGCCACGGCCGAGACCGGGGCGCGCCTGGTCCGCACCTACCTGTCCTACCTGCAGGACGCCCAGCTCCCCGACGGCTGGTTCCACGGCTTCCTGGGCTACGACCGGCGCTGGCAGGACGCCCGGCCGCGTCGGGCGTGGCGCGGGCGTCCTG
>JASLGJ010000296.1 GCA_030150085.1 Candidatus Elarobacter sp.
GCCAACCCGAAGCATATCGCCGGAATAGACGATCTCGTGCGCGCCGACGTCCGTACCTCGATGCCCAACCCGGTCAGCGAGGGCATCATGCAGTTCTATGCGCGCAAGGTGCTGGAGCGGCATGGCATCTGGCGGAAGATTTCGGGCGGAAAGGAATGCGCGTCCTGTCAGACGACCGACAACAATTATTTCACCGCGGTCCATCATCGCGAGACGCCTGAGCGCATCCGCGACGGAAAGTCCGATGCGCTCAGGCGTCTCACGATGGTGAACCGCAGTGAAATAGTTGTTATCGGTCGTCTGACAGGAAGCACATTCCTTTCCGCCCGAAATCTGCTGCCAGATGCCGTGGCGCTCCAGCACCTTGCGCGCGTAGAACTGCATGATGCCCTCGCTGACCGGGTTCGGCATCGAGGTGCGGACGTCGGCGCGCACGAAAAGGCCCGCTCTCGCGAGCGGGCCGTTCGTTCGAGAGCCGGTTGGCTCTAGAGGTCTTCGGGGTTGATTCCCTTGGGCTTGTACTGCGTGCGCGCGGGGGTCGCGCTGACCGTCGCGTCGGGCTCGTACTCGCCTTCGTAGGTCACCGCGTTGTCGGCCATCCGCTGGCGCTCGTACGGGCCGAGCACCTTGGGATTCATCTCCTGGCCGTTGGGCGCGACGACCTCGCCGTACGAGGACACGCCGTCGCCGTCGCCGTTGGGGTTGAAGTCCAGGAAGACGTTCTTCGGGCGGCCCTCTTCGTCGAGATCCTGGCCTTCGGGCTCGATCGTGAGATTGCGATAGCGCGACATCCCCGTCCCGGCCGGGATCAGCTTGCCGATGATGACGTTCTCCTTGAGACCGAGCAGCGGGTCGTGCTTGCCCTTGATGGCCGCGTCGGTCAGGACGCGGGTGGTCTCCTGGAAGCTCGCCGCCGAGAGGAACGACTCGGTCGCGAGCGACGCCTTGGTGACGCCCAGCAGCTGAGGCGTACCCTCGGCCTGCTTGCCGCCCTCGGCCTTGATCTTCTCGTTCTCCTCGGCGAACACCGACGCTTCGACCAGCTGGCCGGGGAGCATCCGCGTGTCGCCGCCGTCGACGATCTTGATCTTGCGCAGCATCGAGCGGACGATCACCTCGATGTGCTTGTCGTTGATGTCGACGCCCTGCGAGCGGTAGACCTTCTGCACCTCGCGAACGAGGTAGTTCTGCAGCGCGGTCTCGCCCTGGATGCGCAGGATGTCGTGCGGGTTGAGCGAGCCTTCCGCGACCGGGTCGCCGGCCTCGACGCGCTGGCCCTCGACGATCTTGAGGTGCACGCTGGCCGGAACGTCGACCTCGTGGTCCTCGCCCTGGTCGTCGGTGACGAACACGACGCGCTTGCCCTTCTCCTCGCCGAACTTGATCGTGCCCGAGACCTCGACCACCGGCGAGACGCCCTTGGGGTTGCGCGCCTCGAAGATTTCCTCGACGCGCGGGAGACCCGTGATGATGTCTTCCTGGGCCACGCCGCCGGTGTGGAAGGTGCGCAGCGTGAGCTGCGTGCCGGGCTCGCCGATCGACTGCGCGGCGATGATCCCGACCGCTTCGCCGATGTCGACCTTGAGGCCGGTGGCCAGATTGCGGCCGTAGCACATCGCGCACACGCCGTGCTTGGCCTGGCAGCCCAGCACCGAGCGGATCTTGACCGTCTTGACGCCGGCCGCGATGATCGCCTTGGCCTTGTCCTCGTCGATCTCTTCGTCGCGGCGAACCAGCTTCTCGCGCGGGCTCTCCGGGTGCTTGAGGTCTTCGGAGGCGCGGCGCCCGATGATGCGGTCGTAGAGCGGCTCGATCGTCTCCTTGCCGACCTGGATGTCGGACACAGTGATGCCGTTGGGCGTGCCGCAGTCTTCCTCGCGGATGATCACGTCCTGCGCCACGTCGACCAGGCGGCGGGTCAGGTAGCCCGAGTCCGCCGTGCGCAGCGCGGTGTCGGCCAGACCCTTGCGCGCGCCGTGGGTCGAGATGAAGTACTCGAGCACGGTCAGGCCCTCTTTGAGCGAGGCCTTGACCGGGATCTCGAGGATGCGGCCCGAGGGGTCGGACATCAGCCCGCGCATGCCGCCGAGCTGCTTGACCTGCGCGATCGAGCCGCGCGCGCCCGAGGTCGCCATCATGAACACCGGGTTGAGCGGGTTCTGCGCGGCCTGCATCGCGGCGGTGACGTCGTCACCGGTCTTCTGCCAGATCTCGACCGTCTTGGCGTAGCGCTCCTCGTCGGAGATGAAGCCCTGGTCGTAGAGCGAGTGCTGCTCGTCGACCGCGCCCTGCGCCTTGTCGAGCAGCTCGTGCTTGGCCTGCGGGACCACGATGTCCGAGATCGACACCGTCGTGCCGGACTGCGTGGCGTAGCGGAAGCCCAGCGCCTTGACCGCGTCGAGGAACTCCGCGGTGGCGGCGTTGCCGTACTTGCGGTAGCACTCGGTGATCAGCTTCTTGAGCGCGTTCTTGTCGAGGATGTGGTTGAGGTACGGGTAGTTCCACTCCGGGTTGAAGGCCTGGTTGAGGATCACCCGGCCCACGGTGGTCTTGACGCGGGTGCCGTTGACGCGGACCTCGATCCACTCCTGGAGCCCGATCAGGCGGTGGTTGTAGGCCGCGATCGCCTCGTCGCCGTCCTTGAACGCCGGCGGCGCGACCGTGCCGTCCTCGCGCTTGCGGGCCAGCCGGCCGACCGGCATGGCGAAGATCGCGTCGTCCGAGAGCTCGGCCTTGGCCGGGCCCTTGTACTCGTCGGGCTGGAAGGTGAGCCAGTACAGGCCCAGGACCATGTCCTGGGTCGGGATCGAGACCGGGTTGCCGAACGACGGCTGGAGGATGTTGTTCGAGGACAGCATCAGGATGCGGGCCTCGGCCTGGGCGCCGGCGCTCAGCGGGAGGTGGACCGCCATCTGGTCGCCGTCGAAGTCGGCGTTGTACGGGGTGCAGACCAGCGGGTGGAGGTGGATGGCCTTGCCTTCCACGAGCACCGGCTCGAAGGCCTGAATGCCCAGGCGGTGCAGCGTCGGGGCGCGGTTGAGCAGGACCGGGTGCTCGCGGATGACCTCGTCGAGGACGTCCCACACTTCCGGCCGCACGCGCTCCACCATGCGCTTGGCGCTCTTGATGTTGTGCGCCTGAGCGCGGTCGACGAGCTTCTTCATCACGAACGGCTTGAAGAGCTCGAGCGCCATCTCTTTGGGCAGCCCGCACTGGTGCAGCTTGAGGTTCGGGCCGACCACGATGACCGAACGGCCCGAGTAGTCGACGCGCTTGCCGAGCAGGTTCTGGCGGAAGCGCCCCTGCTTGCCCTTGAGGATGTCCGAGAGCGACTTGAGCGGCCGGTTGTTGGGGCCCGTCACCGGGCGGCCGCGGCGGCCGTTGTCGATCAGCGCGTCGACCGCTTCCTGCAGCATGCGCTTCTCGTTCTTGATGATGATCTCGGGCGCGCTCAGCTCCAGCAGCCGCTTCAAGCGGTTGTTGCGGTTGATGACGCGGCGGTAGAGATCGTTCAGATCGGACGTGGCGAAGCGGCCGCCGTCGAGCTGGACCATCGGGCGCAGCTCGGGCGCGATGACCGGCACCGCGGAGAGGATCATCCACTCCGGCTTGTTGCCGCTGGCCAGGAACGCCTCGACGACTTCCAGCCGCTTGATGGCCTTGATCCGCTTCTGGCCCGACGTCTCCTTGAACTCGCGCCGCAGCTCTTCTTGCAGCTTGCGCAGGTTCAAGTCGCGCAGCAGCTCGCGGATCGCTTCCGCGCCCATGCCGGCCTTGAAGCGGGTGCCGTACTTCTCGCGGCTCTCGCGGTACTTCTGCTCGGTCAGGATCTCGCGCTTGCCCAGCGTGGTGTCACCCTGGTCGGTGACGACGTAGGCCGCGAAGTAGATGACCTTCTCGAGCTGGCGCGGCGACATGTCCAAAAGGATGCCGATGCGCGAGGGCACGCCCTTGAAGTACCAGATGTGGGTGACGGGCGTGGCCAGCTCGATGTGGCCCATCCGCTCGCGGCGCACCTTGGCGCGCGTGATCTCCACCCCGCAGCGGTCGCAGATCATGCCCTTGAAGCGGATCCGCTTGTACTTGCCGCAGTGGCATTCCCAGTCTTTGGTCGGCCCGAAGATCTTCTCGCAGAAGAGGCCGTCGCGCTCCGGCTTGAGGGTGCGGTAGTTGATCGTCTCCGGCTTCTTGACTTCGCCGAAGGACCAGGCGCGGATCTGTTCCGGCGAAGCCAGACCGATCCGCATCGCGTCGAAATTGTTGACGTCGAGGAGGTTCATCGATTCCTTTATCTGTAGCGCGTCGGCGTCGACAGAGGCGGCCGAGGTGACGGCGGGGGCCGATGTGGCCTGGGGGATCGCCAGGAAAGGCGAAAAGACCCCAGGAGACGCCGGTCCGACGTTCCTTGGGTCCGCGTTATCGGCCGAAGGGCATAGGGACGTAGGATACCACGTCCGCGCAGGAAACTCAAGGCCCGATGCTTGGCCGCTGGTTCCGCCGGGGCGCCCTTCTGCT
>JASLGJ010000179.1 GCA_030150085.1 Candidatus Elarobacter sp.
TCTGCTTGTCGCTCACGACGTGGTTCCACTGGATCTTGCCCAGCCCGCCGTAGTGGCTGAAGGCCGCGCCCTGCCCGCGCGGCAGGCCCTGGAAGTACAGCCCGGCCGGGCAGGGCTGGCCGTTGGGCGCGGTGCCGCCGCTCGCGCCGCTGTCGCTGGCGGCGTCGGCCACCGCGCCGGGGCAGGGCTGCACGCGCAGCGCGGGCGCGCCGGCCGGCTGGATGTTGAGCAGGTAGGTGTTGCTCTCGACGAACAGGCTGTTCTGGGCCAGCACCTGGAAGTCGTTGCGGTCGTCTGGGCGGTAGTGGAAGTTGCCGACCACGTCGCGGGTGTAGACCGCGCCCGGGTTGGTGCTGTTGATGCCCAGGTTGTAGTACGTCGTGCCGCTCGGGAAGAACGCGTTGTCCGAGTTGACCCCGTCGAAGCCGACGTAGTAGCTGAAGCGGTTGTTCGGCGTGGCGTTGCCGTACTCGGCGGTCAGGTAGTGGTTGAAGTCGGGCGAGGTGGCGCCGAACGAGAGCGTGCCGAAACCCGGCCGGCGCCCGGTCTTGATGACCGAGTTGATCACGCCCGTGCCGTTGCCGGCGTTGCGCGCGTTCAGGCCGCCGGTGTAGACCTCGACGTTGCCCACTCCCAGGTTGGACAAGTTGCTGGTGAAGTAGCCGGTGATCCGCTCCTGGATCGGGATGCCGTCGTACTCGTAGCCGTTGTCGGTGTCCTGGCCGCCGCGGATCGAGGGCTCGGCCGGGTAGCCGCCGCCGATCGGCACCAGCCCCGGCACCGTGGTGAGGTACTCGTAGACGGTCTTGTGCAGGTTGTCGCCGCCGGTCGCGGCGTTGAGCTGCGTGCCCGAGACGTTGTAGACGTCCTGGCCCTCGTACGGCTTGACGAGGTTCGACGCCGCCGCGGCGCGCACGCTGCCGATCTGCTGCAGCGCGCGCGCCAGGCGCTGGTCGGCGCGCACCACCAGGTCCTGCTGCACGGTCACGCCGGACTGGGTCGCGCCCTGGAAGCCGCTCGCGCCGAACGAGAGCACGTAGGTGTCGGGGATCAGCGCCTGCAGCGCGTAGAAGCCCTGCGCGTCGGTCGTCGCCGAGCGCGAGCCGCTGGGCGCGGCGGCCGTCACCCGCACCCCGGGAAGCGGCCTGCCGGCCGCGTCGGTCACCGTGCCGGTGATCGTGCCGGTCGTCCCGGCCCGGGCCGGAGGCGGGCCCACGAGCACGAGCAGCAGCAGCGCGGCCAGCGCGAGCGCCGGCGCGCCGAACGACGAGAACCGCGCGCGAAGGGCTGTCGTCATCGGAAAACCTCTCCCGGAAAAGCGACCGCAAAAGAAAAGCGACCGGCGTCGTCCGACGCGCGTCCGCTGCTCTAACCTACGCTTCATCCGCGAGCGTTCCCCTGCGGGCGGCGCAGGGGTGACCGGAGCGGCGAGCTGGCGAGCAGCCGGCCGCTCCGGGTTCGGCTCAGAACTGGCGCAGCATGACGAAGAACTCGAACAGGCGCGGGTTCTGGCTGTAGTTCTCGTAGATGAACTGGTTCTTGGCGCTGGTGACGCCCGAGTAGGGCCCGTTGAACGGGTTGCAGCCGGTGCCGTCGCTCAGGCAGGGCGTGGTGTCGTTGAGGTTGTTGAACAGGTTGGTCACGCGCACGCCCGCGGTGGTGCGGCCCTGGGGGTCGAGCCGGCGCAGCAGCGTCGCGTTGGCCACCCAGTGCGCGCCCGCGATCTGCTCGGGCTGGGTGATCTGGCCGTTGGCCGTGATGCCGACGTTGTAGAACGTCTGGGTCTGGTAGGTGAACAGCGGCAGCAGCGACCACTGCCCGAAGTGCGCGTCGAGCGCCAGCGTCGCGTTGAGCAGCGGGTTGTCGGTCGAGCGGATGCGCACGCCCTGCGCGACCAGGTTGGACGGCAGCTGCGAGGCGCCGTACGAGCCGGTCAGCGAGGAGATCGCGGTGGTCCAGTAGTTCTGGTACTCCGCCGACAGGAACGCCGAGACGCCGCGCGGGCGGTTGTCGACGTGGTTGAGCCCCAGCTCGACCCCGAAGGCCTGGTTCGCGCCCGCGTCGGTGGGCTGGGTCGGGCCGAACTGCGGCGCGCCGCTCGCGTTGAGCCCGAGGAAGGGCCGGTAGAGCGCGAAGTAGTTCGAGGTCTTGCGCACCCACGGGCCCACCCGCAGCGAGGTCGCCGGATCGAAGGCGTGCTCGAGCATGATCTCGGCCGAGTGGTTGATCTGCGGGCCGTACGCGCCGTCGGAGACGGTCGGGTCGTAGGTCGTGCTGTACTGGCGGTAGACGTACGCCGAGCCGATGAAGTTCGAGGTGTCGGAGTACGAGAAGCGCACCACGTTGGACGGGTTCGCGCGATACGTGCCGGCGAAGGTCGGGGTCAGCATCGTGACCGGGTGCGAGCCGGGGAAGAAGTAGTGCCCCTCGGAGTAGCGCAGCCCGGGCTCGAGCGTGAAGCGCCCGGTGTTGAAGGTCGCGTCGGCGTAAGCGGCCGGGAAGTGGGTCGGCACGATCGAGGTGGTGGTGCGCTGCGGCCACGTGCCGTCGCCGTTGAAGCCGTAGGTGCTGTAGTACGCCTCCAGGTTGTTGTCGTACTCCTGGCTGAGGCCCAGCCGGTACGTCGCGTGGGCGTTGGGCGTGGTGGTGTAGTCGAGCGAGCCGAAGTACATGTTCGAGCGGCGGTCGTCGTAGTCGACCTCGATCCCCTGCGAGCACAGCTTGCCGCCCGCGACCGGGACCGGCGAGTTGGCCGCGTAGGGGTAGTCGGGGCAGCCCGGGTTGGTCTTGTGCTGGTTGTCCGAGGCGTAGTTGGGGTCGGAGATCGGCTGGTCGAA